>JAFVMP010000041.1 GCA_017506845.1 Campylobacter sp. | reverse complement strand
TGACCAGTTTTGAAAATTTTAGTTATATTTTTGATTGCTTTTTTTAGATGCTCTTCTTGCTTTTCTTTACTTATTGGCAAGATTGGTTTGAAATTTTTCTTTTTACCCTCAGCAATAATCTTCTCAGCCATCTCTTTAAATGGCACCTCAGTAGTTCCCTCTATCCTTGCGCCGCCTTCAGTACAATTATAAAGCTTATAATCTGGATTACTTCTTTGTAGCATTGCGATATTATGCTCAAAATACTGTCTAAATAAATTCCATACAAAAGTAGTTTGTATTTCACCTTTGCCACCATATTTGGTTGTCATTATAGGCACTTCTTCTACTGGAATTTCGGTCTCTTTAAAAATATGCCCTTTAGAGTGGCTAGTACCATCTTCACCATAAGCTAAATCTTGACCTATTAGCATTACATCTTTACAACCTAATGCTTGGGCTACATTCCACGCCATATGCGCAGCACTCTGTCCACCACCGATATAGCCAAATTTAAAATCTCTAAAACTCATCTCATAATTTAACGGTCTCATAGCATAACAGACATCTTTATCATGCAAATTTTCTACTGCTTCATGATGAGTAAGAGATGCTACAACAAAGATTATACCATCATCAAATTCAGTTCTAGCAGGCTTGAAAAAATCAGGAGTAGGCTGAATTCTCTCAATCGAAGTAACATAATCAGGCTTGATTCCATACTCTTTTAATATCGGATAGCTTGCATCAACAGCTACTATGACAGTATATGGAGCTAGTTTTTTTAGTATTGGAAGCTGCTTGTGAAGCGATGGACCAGTAGATACTACTACTGCTGAGTTAATCTTATTTTTTCTTTTATTTATGATATCTCTTAGAGGAATTGCGCCAAATACATCTGGAAGATGTTGTGTTGTTTGAATCATTCCTAGCAAGCAATCCTTAGAGTCATTTCCACGCTCATAAAGCGTCTGGATAATTGCTTTTTGCATGGTTTTATTTAATTCCATAATATTTTCTTGATATTTTTCATTATTATAATAATCATCGATAATATGTAGATTATATAATCTAAAACTATGAAATACATCAGGCATCTTGCAAATGATATAAAACTGTAAAAATGTAACCTTATGCGAATCAAGAATAACTAACCTATCAGTAAAAATATCCCTAGCAAAGTCAATCAAACTAAGCGCAGCATATAAAATCTCAATCTCAGGTTCAAAAACAAATATTTTTTTATGAGTAGGATTAGCCAAAATCGACTTTAAAAACACACCATTTCCAATACCATAGATAAATATCGCTCTATGTCTAGCATATTCTTCTTCAAATTCAATGATTTTTTTCTCGACATCTTTTGCTGGACTATTGTATAGATACTCTTTAGTCTCTAAATTTATAATATTTAAATCTAGAGGATCCTTACCCATATAAACACCAAATTTTTTATTCTCCTCTAAACCAAAAAGCGCAAGCGAAGTATCAATAGCATAAGGCATCATCGCAGTTATATTTTTATCAAGTGTGGTTATCTCTTCATCATTTTTAATTTTTTGAGCTATCTTAGAATCAAGCTCTTTAAACTTTCTCTCATCTTCAGTTAGATCACGTTCATCTTTTTTTGAGATGTCATTTTTTAACTCATTAACATCTTTTTTTTCACCATTTTGCATATGTGTCCTTTTGAATTTAACTTTAATATCGTCATTTTTAGGCTTTATTTTACAAAAATTTCGCTGAATTTAAAGAATAAATAGAAAATAAATTTAAATTTAACAAAAATTATACTTTTGAGAAAATATTATAAAAGAGTGATAAAAATATGTGATTTTTAGAATAAAGTGGTGACCCCTACGAGACTCGAACTCGTGTTACCGCCGTGAAAGGGCGATGTCCTAACCGCTAGACGAAGGGGCCACTGCGGTTGTGTGAGTGGAATTATACAAGAGTGATGCTTAAATATCGCTTAAAAATCATAGCGATTTACAAAAAAACTGTATAATTTGTCAAATTTAAAAAAGGCATAGTTTGAATATCTATAAATTTGGGTCTAAATTTACTACTTTAACACTATTATCTGCGTTAATTTTTGGCTGTGGCACTGCTCAGCCAAAGCGTTCTAGTGGGGTTTTATTTAGTTTTATTACGCCACAAATTCGCATTAGCGATACAGGGTTTATTCACAGCTATACAAATGGTACACAAGTTCAAATCTACAATAGCGGCACACTAACCCTAAATCTAAAATTAGCTCAAAATATCTGCATAAACTCAGCTTGTATGTCTCGCAAAAGTTTTAACATCAAATATCTAAATTCGCCCCATTATAATGAGATTTTAGATGATATTATAACCCAAAGAGCAATATATGACTCAGCAAATTTGATTCAAACTGATTGTGGATTTACACAAGATTTTAGTAGTTTTAGATATGAGGTTTGCAATAAAACAGCTAAATTTATAGATAGTAAAAATAATATAAAAATTATAATAAGAGAGTTGCAATGAAAAGAATAGGAGCGCATGTAAGTGCAAGTGGCGGAGTAGCAAATGCTCCAAAAAATGCTGCAAATATCGGTGCGGACGCTTTTGCTCTATTTGTTAAAAATCAAAGACAATGGAGCGCTAAACCACTTACTCAAAGTGATATAAGTCAGTTTAAAGCCAATTTAGTCAGTGCAAATATTAAGCCATCTTGCATACTAGCACATAATAGCTATTTAGTAAATTTAGGCCATCCAGATGAGAGTGCAAGGGCTAAGAGTTTTTACTCATTTTTAGATGAGATAGAGCGTTGCGAAGCCCTTGGGATTGAGCTTATTAATTTTCATCCAGGTTCACATTTAAAACAAATAAGCGAAGATGAGTGTCTAGAATTAATTGCTAAAGAGATGAACTCCTTGCTAGAGCGTTCTAGCAATATAAAATTAGTTATTGAGAACACGGCCGGTCAAGGCAGTAATCTAGGCTATAAATTTGAACACTTAGCTGCATTAATTGCTATGAGTAAAGATCCTAGTCGTGTGGGTGTATGCATTGATACATGTCATTTATTTGCTAGCGGATATGATATCAAAGATGAGCAAAGTTACACTAAAACTATGGCTGAATTTGATAAAATAGTAGGCTTTAAATACTTAAGCGGAATGCATATCAACGATAGCAAAGGCGCCCTTGGTTCTCGCAAAGATCGTCACGATAGCCTTGGAGTTGGACTAATTGGAGAACAAGCATTTAGATGTATTATGAAAGACGATAGAATTGATGAGATTCCATTAATTTTAGAGACTATTGATGAGACTATCTGGGCTGATGAAATTAAAATGCTTAGAGATTTTACAAAATAATTTAGGAGGTTCTAATGAGATTGGGGGGGGGTTCAAGCCCAAAATAAAATACTAAATATTGGCTATTTTGCCGATGGTATTTGGTCGCATAATGCATTTAAAATAATCGCAAATGATCCAAATATGCAGATTTGTTTTATATGCGTTAGGCGTGGCTCAGATGATAAAATTTTAGCTAAATTTGCTGCTGATTATGGTATAGAGCTTTTTAGAGATTGCGATATTAATTCGCCCGAATTTTTAGCTATGATTACTAAATTTAATTGCGATATATTTGTTTCAATGTCATTTGATCAAATTTTTAAGTCTCAAATTATAGATCTTGCCCCACTTGGTGCGATTAACTGTCATGCTGGCGCTCTGCCTTTTTATCGTGGGCGAAATATTCTAAACTGGGCATTAATAAATGATGAAAAAAGTTTTGGTATTACAGTTCATTATATTGATAAAGGAATTGATACAGGCGATATAATCTTGCAACGACATTACCCAATTAGCGATAATGATGATTATAATACACTTTTAGAAGTAGCACATACTCAATGCGGAGTGATTTTACATGATGCGCTAAAGATGATTTTAAGTGGCAAATTTAAGCCAATCAAGCAGTCAAGTATAGATAAATATGGCTTTTATTGTTCACAAAGACGCAACGGTGATGAGATGATAAGATGGGATCAAAGTAGCCGTGAAATTTTTAATTTCATTCGTGCCATCACCCATCCTGGTCCGCTAGCTAGAGCCGTTCTAAATGGCAAAGAGATGAAGATAAAACAAGCCATCTACCACCCAAATGCTCCAAGTTATAAGTGTATAAATGGCGCTGTAGTTGGACTTAGTCAAAATGGCTTTTGGGTAAAATGTAGCGATAAAGCTTTAGAAATTGTAGAATTTGAGTATGATGGTAAGATCAAAATTGGAGATAGATTTGAGTTGTGCAATTAACAAATATTTATCATTGCAAGTTTTTGATAAATACAAAAAAAAGCGATTTATTAAACCAAACTCAACAACACAAAATGTGTGTTTGGTATGCTAAAGAAGTATTTAATATGAAATTTTAAATTAACAATGATAAAATGAAAATATTTAGCACAAACCAAAATGATGCGGACTACAAAAGAAGAGATAAATATACTTGACCTAAGTTTTATTTTTGCGTTCTTTAATCATTGTGAATGCAAATTCATTACTTAGATCAAAAATATAATTTTTTATAATTTACTTAATATCTTTTATATAGTGGCAAAATTCTTTCATCTAGTTCCATTTTATCTAAAGCATTATAAATTTTACTTTTACAATGCCTATCTGTTAAAAACATTTTAAAAAAGACAAAATTTGGACATCCGCAAATATGTCGCAGTGGTGGACCCTATCAAGACCGGAAACGGCATCATGGTC
>JAFVMP010000040.1 GCA_017506845.1 Campylobacter sp. | reverse complement strand
TTTTATAATTATTTAGGGCTAGAATTATATCTAAATTTATCTAAATTTATCGCCTGATTTTAGGCTGTAGTATCATCTTTTAAAATCTCTAAAAGAGCAAATTTGAGCTCTTTTAAATTTTCTCCGCTAACGCTTGAAATTGGCATTACAAAATATGGAAGTGAAGTATCAATTTTATATCCGCTTTGTTTGGTTTCAAAGCCAAATTTAGATATAAAATTTTGGACTTTTTCATCAATATCCTCAACCACATCTGCTCTAGTAAGAGCAATGGCAAAACTTCGTTTAGCAAGTAAAGGTGAGAATTTTTCAACTTCAGATCTTAGAGTTTCAAACTGCTCTTCAAGGCTTCTGTAGTTTGCTAAATCTATCATATATAGCAAAACTTTAGTTCTTTCGATATGTTTTAAAAACTTAATTCCAAGCCCTTTGCCATCACTAGCTCCTTCTATAATACCTGGAATATCAGCCATCACAAATCCATTGAATTGATCTACTTCAACCAATCCTAGCTTTGGTGTAAGCGTGGTAAATTCATAATTTGCAATTTGCGGTTTAGCATTTGATACAGCTGAGATTAAGGTAGATTTACCAACATTTGGAAAGCCAACAAGACCAACATCGGCAATCAGCTTTAATTCAAGTCTAATATTCTTAGTCTCTCCTGGAAGTCCTGGTTGAGCTTTTGAAGGTGCTTGATTTACGCTAGTTTTAAAATGAATATTACCAAGACCGCCTTTGCCTCCAAGCAAAAATAACTCTTTTTGACCCTCAGTTGTAAGGTCTAGTAGCAACTCTCCACTATCATTATCATACACAGCAGTTCCTGGCGGTACAATTAACTCAAGATTTTCTCCCTTTTTACCAGTCATATTTCTTGGAAGTCCTGGTACGCCATTTGCAGCTTTTAAAACTCTTTTACCTTTGTAGTTTGCTAAAGTATGCGTATTATTATCAACTATAAAATATACATCACCGCCATTTCCACCATCACCACCATCTGGCCCACCTAGTGGAACATGCTTTTCACGGCGAAAACTAGCACATCCTGGCCCACCTTTGCCACTACTTACAGTAAAACTTACACTATCTATAAACATTTTGGATATCCTTTATCTAAAGGCTATTTAAAGAATAAATTAATTAAAGAGAAAGCCCCGTACGGGGCTTAAATTAAGCAGCTGGATAGACAGAAACTTTTTTTCTATCTTTATCTTTTCTTTCGAATTTTACAAAGCCATCAACCAATGCAAATATAGTATGGTCTTTACCCATACCTACATTATTGCCTGGGTGAGTAGCAGTACCTCTTTGGCGAATAATAATATTTCCAGCTCTTACGAACTCACCACCGAATTTTTTAACACCTAAACGGCGACCAATACTATCACGGTTATTCTGGGTAGATCCTTGACCTTTCTTGTGTGCCATACTTTACTCCTTAGGCTTTGATACTTGTAACTTTTACGCGAGTATATTCTCTACGGAAACCGCGTTTTAATTTTGAGTCTTTTCTTCTGCGTTTTTTATAGATAATAACTTTTTTATCTTTACCTTCGCATACTACTTCTAAAACAACTTTTGCACCACTTACAAACGGCGCACCTACCTTTAAGCTGCCATCATTTACTGCTAAAACTTCAGTAATTTCGACACTTGATTTTACTTCAGCGTTAAAATGGTCTAAATTTAGGAAGTCACCTTCGCTAACTTTATACTGTTTTCCGCCATGTTTGATAATTGCATACATCAAACTATCCTTTATAAATTTGGTAAGACCAAAAAGCATTTTTAGACTAAAAAACTAAAAAATTTATGGGGCTTTTTTGGCTATTAAGGCGTGATTATACTAAATTTTTTATAAATTCTAACTAAATTTTAAGAGAATTTGAGTTTATTTAAGAGTAAAAAAACCCGTCCAAAGCTGGACGGGTATGCTATAAATTATAGCTCTGGTTTTGGAGTAGCTTCTGTGCTTACTGGGAATTGTGGATAAACAATTTTTGGTTTTTCGCCAGTTAGAGCTTTTAAGAAATTAATGATACTTTTTGCTTCAGCATCACTAATATCAATACCAAGTTGAACGCTTCCCATCTCTTTTACAGCTTCATCAAGTTTCCAAATAGCACCATTGTGGAAGTATGGAGCTGTCTCAGTGATATTTCTTAGAGTTGGAGTTTTTACCATACCGTTTGCATCACCTTTAAAGTCACCAAGATTAGCAAATTTATATTTACCAGCTACTTCAAATGCTTGCATAGAACCACCAAGATTTACACCAGTGTGGCATGTAGCACAGCCTTTATCAATGAAAGTTTTTAAACCTTCTTTTTCAGCTTTGTTTAAAGCTTTTAAATCGCCATTCATAAATTTATCAAATTTAGATGGAGTAAGAAGAGTTCTTTCAAAGCTAGCAATAGCATCAGCGATATTATCAAATGTTACACCATCTTTATAGATTTTTTTGAATTCTGCTTGATACTCAGGAAGTGAGCCGATTCTTTCTACAGCTAATTTAGCTGGAGTTGCCATTTCTGGTTCAGCTTCGATTGGGCCTTTAGCTTGGTCTACTAAAGTCATAGCACGACCATCCCAAAACTGAGTAGTATTTAATACTGAGTTATAAACTGTTGGACTATTTAGGTGATGTGGGTTTACTGTCCATTTATGACCTACAGCAGCAGCAACACCATCAGTACCACCTAAACCTAGGTTGTGACATGTATTACAGCTAATTACGCCACTTTTTGATAGGCGTGGTTCAAAGTAAAGTTTTTTACCTAATTCAGCTTTTGCTTCTGTAAATTTATTTGGTTTTACACCTAAATCTTTTAATACTTCTTCAACTTGTGCTTGTGTAGATGGAAGCGCTTTAAGACCAGCATCTTTAGCAGCTTTTAAAAGATCAGCATCACTAGCAGCAAATACAGATGTAGCAACTAATACAGAACCTAAAAGTAATGTTTTTTTCATAACAAAACCCCTTAAGAAAATTTAATTTGTGTCAAATGTTATAATAATTAAAATTAAATAGAAATAAATTTTATAATTTGCAAATTTAAATTATTTATACCAATTTTTATAAAATATAAATTTTACTTATTTTAGTTAAGATAAATTTAATCTTTTTATATTGGTAAAATAGTGCTTAAAAGGCAGTGTTGATTCAACCGTTTAAATATCTTTAACTAAATTTATAATAAAAATTTATAATAAAAAAATTAAATAAAATTGTAAAAATGTTACCATTGGTAAATTTTATCCTACTAAAATACCAAAATTTAGTATAAATTCTTAAAATCTTCCTTAAAATTGTTGATTTTTATTTAAAATTTAACCATATAATTTAGCTTAGCCATTTTAAACAAGGATACATTATAATGAAAAAAATTTTTATAAGCTCTTTGCTTAGTTCAAGCCTACTTTTTGGCGCACTTAGCGATGCTGAGATTTTACAAGTTTTTGAAGGCAGCGATGAAGAGCTAAAATACACAATCGACTCACGCAAAAATCTACCAAATACAAATTTTGAAGAGATCAAAATCAAAATGAGTGATGGTGAAAATAGCGCTTATATTGCACTTTATAGTGATGGGGCTTATATATTTCCTGATGTGATTGATATTAAAAATAAAATCAGCTATCTAGCAAATTTTGAAAACGCTCAAGCCAAAATCGCCATAGAAAACGCAACCAAAAAACTAGGCGAACTTATCAAATCAATGCCAAAAGATAGTATAATCTCAATTGGCAATGATAAAAATAAAGAGACAAAATATCTATTTACAGATCCAGATTGCCCATATTGTCGCCAGGATTTAGAACTAATTGAAGCTAAACTAAAAAGCACAAATTTAAAAATAATCCTAGCACCAGTCTCAAACCATGGTATTCCTGCAATTAAAAAATCTATTGCGATACTAAACGAAGCAAAAAGTGCTAAAAATGATACCGCTAAAATAAAAATCCTAAGAAAATATTTTGCCCCAAATGCCAAAGAGCCTAAAATGATTAGCCAAGAAGAGATTGATAAGTTTAAAGCTCAAGTTGATAAAATCTTTACCACCGGTGCTGTACGTGGTGTGCCTATGCTAATTGATGCTAAAACACTAGGATTATAATGAACGCTTTAGCTATTATTACTGCTCGTGGTGGTTCAAAACGAATTCCACGCAAAAATATTAAAGAATTTATGGGAAAGCCTATGATCGCATACGCTATTGATGCGTGCAAAGATTCAGGGATTTTCGATGAGATTATGGTCTCAACTGATGATGATGAAATCGCAACTGTAGCAAGAGAGTTTGGTGCAAATGTACCATTTATGAGATCTGCTAAAAACTCAGATGATTATGCGACTACAAATGATGTATTAACTGAAGTTTTAGAGCAGTATCAAAAGCGTGGAATTAAACCTTCTGTGGTCTGTTG
>JAFVMP010000002.1 GCA_017506845.1 Campylobacter sp. | reverse complement strand
TCTCATCTATTCCCATAATTAAATTTGCATTTGCTATTGCTTGAGATGAGGCGCCACGAAGTAGATTATCTATGCTTGAATTTATCCAAATTTTACCATTATGGTTCATAGCATAAATATCACAAAAGTGCGTTCCAGCTACATCTTTAATGCTTACAGGTTCGCGTCTTATTCGTATAAATTTCTCATCTTTATAAAACTCTTTTAATATTTCAAGCGGATCAATATCTTTAAATTCATCATTTAAAAATCCATAGCTACTAATTAGCATTCCACGGCTAAGTGGAATCAAATGCGGGACAAACATCACATCAATCTTTTGACTAAGATTTAAATTTAAATGCTCACTAATCTCATCACTATGTCTGTGCGTTAGAGGTGAGTAAGCATTCATATTCTCATTTACACTAATAAAATGGCTACTAGGTTTTAAGCTTTTTCCAGCTCCGCTTAATCCACTTTTTGCATCAATCATCACATCGCTTTTGAGCATATTAGCAAATGGCAAAAGCCCTAGCAAGCTACAAGTAGGATAACAGCCTGGATTTGCAATTAAATTTGCATTTTTTATCTTATTGCGATTTATCTCTACTAATCCATAAACAGCATCTTCTAGCCCTTTTGGATCTAGATGTGGGCAGTAGTTTTTCTCATAATTTGCTTGACTTACCCTATAATCAGCCGATAAATCTACAATTTTTACCCCACTACCTCTAAGCGCACTTGCTAATTTCATTCCTTCAGTATGCGGTAAAGCTAAAAATACTAAATCACATTTAGATTTTATCTCATCAGCATCTGCTTTTTTGATTTCTATATCAATAACACCTTTTAAACTGCTAAAATTTTCAGATAAAACTCCGTTACTACTAGCTCCAGCGTAACTTAACTCAAAATATGGATGAGCTACTATCATCTTAACTAGTTCAAGACCTGTATATCCGCTAATTCCGACTATTCCTACTCTTATCATAGCTATATCCTACTAAATTATTCAAAAACTATATCTTGATATTTAACCTCTACAATCTCAATCTCAACCCTACCATTTGGCAAGGTTAAAACCACATCATCGCCCTCTTTTTTGCCTATTAGCTGCTTGGCAATTGGTGTTGAGATAGAGATTAATCCTCGCTCAAGATTGCTCTCTGTAACTCCAACTATTGTATATGTAGTCTCCATCTCAGTATCTACATCCATTATTGTAACAGTAGAGCCAAATTTAACCTTATCATGCTCATACTCACTTGGGTCAATTACTTTAGCTCTACTTACGATATCACTTAATTCAGCAATTCTATTTTCTATAAAGGCTTGCTTCTCTCTAGCAGCGTGATACTCGGCATTTTCTTTTAAATCTCCATGGCTTCTTGCTATATCGATCTCTTGAACAATTGCTGGTCTTTGGACTGTTTTTAAATCTTTTAACTCAGCAGTAATTTTCTCATAACCATACATTGTCATCGGTTCTGTCATAACTTTTCCTTCATATATTTAAATTTGCGATTCTATCCTATTTTATCTTAAAATCATCTCAGCAACACTCTTTGCGCTTCCATGTTTTAAATACTCTCTTAGCTCCTTGCATGATTTTAAAAATTTATTCGCATCGTAATGCTCATAAGATTTTAATAGATTTTGTACTGTAGCACTCTCTTGTATTAACTCTGTATGAAGTGGCTCTTTACCCATAAAATCAAATATTATATTTGCTAATCCTGCGTATTTTAGCTTTACTAATCTTCTAGCTATAAAAATATCAATTGCTTTAGCCTTATAGCAAAGCACAAACGGAGTACCTATAAGCGCTGCTTCTAGCGTTGCAGTACCAGAACAGATAAAGGCAAACTCACTAGCCATTAAGGCGTCTTTAGCATCATATACAATCTCAAATTCACTCACATCGCCATAATATTCATCTATATTTTTAGCCAAAAATGGGGGTATAACTAAGAGCTTTTTAGCCTCAATATTTTTAGCTACTTCTTTATATAAAGGCATAAGGCGACTAATCTCGCTACGCCTTGAACCTGGCATAAAAGCTACGATTGAATTTTTTGTATGTGTGATTTTTTGCACATTTATCTCATCTAAAAGTGGATGTCCTACATACTCGCTTTTATTATAAAATTTCTCATCAAATGGCAAAATAGATGCAAGCCTATCACAATATCTCTCCACTTTTGCTACTCGCTTTTTCTTCCATGCCCACACTTGCGGCAAGATATAATAGATTATTTCACACTTTAGCCCTGCTTCTTTAATGGCTTTAGCTAATGGGATATTAAAAGCTGGACTATCAATAAGCAAAACTCTATCGCAATCACGAGCTAGTTCTACCATCTGCTTTAATGCTTTTTTAGCCTTAAAAATTAGTGGCAAAATTTCAACAAACCCCATAGCGCTAAACTCCTTACTATCATATAGCGCATCTCCAAATCTTTTATCAAATATACCGCAAATTTGCACATTATTAAGATGAGTTAATACCTCTTTTAAATGCAAATTTGCCGATGCTTCTAGCGATGAAACTAAAATTTTCATAATTTCCCTTTTAAATTTAGCCTAAATTATAGCCAACAATTTAAAAATTATAGGTAAAATTTAATCAAAAAAGGAAAAATGTGAAAGAGATACTTATAACAAATGATGATGGATTTGAAGCTGCTGGTCTGCTTGCTTTGCGTGATAAGCTACGCCAAATAGCAAATGTTACAGTCGTAGCACCTAGTAGCGAAAAATCAGCCTGCGCTCACTCTATTACACTTACTCGCCCGCTTAGATTTATTCAACTAGATGATGGATTTTTTAAGCTCGATGATGCTACTCCTAGTGATTGTATCTATTTAGCACTTGAGACGATGTTTAAGCATAAAAAGCCAGATCTTGTAATAAGTGGAATAAACCATGGTGCAAATGTCGGTGAAGATATCACATATTCAGGTACTTGTGGTGGAGCAATGGAAGGCACACTTCAAGGGGTAAATTCAATTGCTGTTTCACAGCTGTATAATAATGATAGTTTGGATAAATTTGGATTTGATCTAGCGTGTGAAATTACCTTAGAACTTGTACAAAATATCTTTGAAAATGGCTATCCACTAGATGGAAGAGAGTTTTTAAATTTAAATATTCCAGCAGTTTCAAAAAATGAATATAAAGGCTTAAAAATAGTACCAGTAGGTCAGCAAAATTATAATACAAATGCACAAATTCATCGCAATCCAAGAGGCCTTGAATACTACTGGCTAGGTACGCCTGGGATTCGCTATGCTGCTGATTTAGGCTATGATTGTGATATTACAACTCTCAATCAAAACTACGCTAGTCTAACGCCAATTAAGCTTGATATGACCTCATATAAAAGTATTGAAATTTTAAAAAACTGGACAATTAATGAACGATAGATTTACTAGAAGTCGCTGGATATTTGGCGATGGATTTACAAAACTTCAAAACGCCAAAGTATTAGTATGTGGATGTGGTGGTGTAGGCGGGGTTTGCATTGATGCTCTATATCGTAGCGGAGTAGTAAATATCACTGCAGTAGATTGCGATAAATTTGATATAACCAATCAAAATCGTCAAATAGGTAGCAACTGTGTTGGCGAATATAAGACAGATGTATTTGCTAAATTATATCCTGGTATAAAGTGCGTAAATTTAAGACTTACTCCAGAAAATATTGATAGTTTAAATTTAGATGAGTTTGATTTAGTTATAGATTGCATTGATGATATACCAGCAAAAATTGCTCTAATTACAAAAACTTATAAAAAGCTTTTAAGCTCAATGGGAGGAGCTAAAAGATTAGATCCGACTGCTATAAAAATAGATAGCATATGGAAAACCTATAATGATCCATTTGCTAAAAAAATTAGATATGAGCTAAAAAAGGCTGGATTTAATGGAGATTTTAAGGTAGTTTTTTCTAGCGAATTGCCAAACTGCGCCAACTTAGGAAGCTTTATTGGAGTAACTGCGAGTTTTGGATTAAATTTAGCTGCACTTGCAGTAAATAGGCTAATTAAATGCTAAAAAACTTTTGGCAAAATTATAAACTAGTATCAAATCCAAGTATAACACCACCTGATATGGTTAGTCGTGCTGGAAATTTAGCCGAGAATGATTTTTTTAATACTATTAGTCAGATTAAAGGTCTAAATATATATAAAAATAAACGCGTAAAAGATAGCGAAGCTGGACTTCATGAGATAGATTTTATCATAGTTGATGGATTTAAAATTTATCTTATAGAGTTTAAGCACTGGGTTGGCAGTATTAAGATTGAAGGCGATGAGTGGATACAAACAACCAAAAAACGCACCATCGCACATCAAGATCCATTTGCCAAACTGCTTAAACATACTCAAATTTTTAAAGATTTTCTAGCTAGTAAAGAGTTTGATCTAAGTAATTATACTATTTTGAGTTTTGTAGTTTTTGATAAAACTAGAATTAGTATGTCTAAACAAATTAGACAAAATAAACAGATAATTACTAAACATAATTTTTTAAATCTAATACATAAAAATCACAATAAAATACGCCCAAATAGCGATGAACAAAATAGATTAAAAGAGATTCTAAGCTCTATGACTGTATGGTCTAGACTTCATCTATATGGTGGTGAGGTGCTAACTGGGTCTATACGATACTTTT
>JAFVMP010000039.1 GCA_017506845.1 Campylobacter sp. | reverse complement strand
GCCTCTTTAAATAGTTTTAAATATAAGGCGACACAAAGCTCATGAGGACGAGTAGTAAGCGGTAAATTATGTTTAGCCAAAAAGCTCTCTACAATAGACTTTGAGCAAAAACAAGCTAAATTTTTAAGTAAAGTTTTACGTGGAGCAACAAACGCAGACCTTAAAAACCGCTCAAATTCACCAAGCTCAAAATCCTCTACTAAATTTCTATCTTTAATAATTCTAATAACCGCAGAGACAACCTTAGGCTGTGGATTAAATGCAGTCGCAGGCACATCAAAAAGCAACTCAACATCGCCCCTAACTCCAGCTAAAATAGCCAAAGCACTAAACTCACTATCTCCAGCCTGCGCACTAAATTTTAAGGCTACCTCTTTTTGAATCATAACAACAAGCCCTTTGCACTTACTATCGCTCAATGCTTTTAAAATTATATTTGTCGCTACATAGTAAGGCAAATTTGCTACTAAAAAATACTCCTGTCTTGCTATCTCATCCCAGGATTCAAGAGCGTCGGCGTTAGTTATTTTTAGCTTTTGCTCCAAGATTTCACCAGTAAATTTATCTAGTAAAATCTCATAAAGCTCGCTGTCTATTTCAAAACACTCGATTTTCCCACTAAGTTGTATAAGCTTTTGTGTTAAATCACCTAAGCCAGGCCCAATCTCTACGATCCTTTCTAAATCATTGGGAATCGCTTGGATGATTTGACGCTTTATACTCTCATCAATTAAAAAATTCTGACCAAATTTCTTTTTTGCACGTATCATAGGTAGCTATTTTAGCTAAATTTGACTGAATTTATAGTAAAATAAAAATAAAAAGTTTTAAAAATGGAAAATTTCGCAAAAAGAATCATACCTTGCTTGGATGTAAATAATGGAAGAGTAGTCAAAGGTGTTAATTTCGTAGGATTAAAAGATGCTGGCGATCCAATCGAAGTAGCCAAAAGATATAATGATGAATGTGCAGATGAGTTATGCTTTTTAGATATTACAGCTAGTAGCGACGGAAGAGATACTATAGTCCATGTAGTAGAAGAGGTTGCAAAACAACTATTTATCCCACTTACCGTAGGTGGAGGAATTCGTAAAATAGATGATATATCAAGGCTATTAAATGTAGGCTGCGATAAAGTCAGCCTAAATTCATCAGCTGTTGATAATCCAAATTTAATCTACGAAGCTGCTAATAAATTTGGTTCTCAATGTATCGTAGTTGCTATAGATGTCAAAAAAAATAGCAAAGGCAGTTATAATGTATTTGTTCATGGAGGACGAAAAGATACTGGACTAGATGCGATACAATGGGCTAAAAGAGTCTATGATTTAGGTGCTGGAGAGATACTTTTAACCTCTATGGATAGCGATGGAACTAAGGCTGGATATGACTTAAACATAACATCAGCTATATCAAATTCAGTTCAAATTCCAGTCATTGCAAGTGGAGGAGCAGGTACAATGCAGCATATTTTGCAAGCCTTTCAAAATGGAGCTGATGCAGCGCTTGCAGCTAGCATATTTCATTATAAAGAGATTGAAATTATGAAATTAAAAGAATTTTTAAAAGATAATGGAATTGGGGTTAGAATTTGAATCTTAATAGATTAAATAGCGATATTTTAATTGTTTGCGCTGGAGCGATGGAGAGTTTTGAATTTGCCAAAGCTGTCGGTATTGGAATGGTTGAACCAGCTATAAATTTGACAAAAATTTTACTAAATTCAAAAAAACTTCCAAAAAAGATAATATTTATAGGAAGTTGTGGGTTGTATAAAGATGAAAAGCTACTTGAAATTTATACATCTACTCAAGCATTTAATTATGAAATTAGTGCAATAATAGGTCTTAGCTATACGCCAATTGAGATAAATTTATCCACTGTTTCACAAGAAACAACTATTATAAATTCATCAAATTTTATTACAACTTCAAAAGATATCGCTACAAAATTTAAAAATTTAGGATTTAGTGTTGAAAATATGGAAGCTTATAGTATAAAGTGTGTTGCGCTTAAATTTGGAATTGAATTTGAGTCAATTTTATGTGCAACTAACTATTGCGATGAAAATGCCCATGAAAATTTCATACAAAATTACCCGCAAGCCAAAGAAATAATTACAAAATATTTAAAATCAAAAGGAATTATATGAAAAATTTGCTTGATTATACTCAGGCGGAGCTAGCTCAAATCATCGAACCTAAATTTAGAACAAAACAGATTTATGAATGGTTATACAAAAAAAATGCTAGATCATTTGATGAGATGAGCAATCTGCCAAAAGATATTAGAGAAAAATTGAAAAATGAATTTTATATCGAACCACTAGAGATGATCAAAAATGAGATTAGTAACGATGGAAGTATAAAATATCTTTTTAAACTCAAAGATGGCAAAACAATTGAAAGTGTGCTACTACCGATGAAAGAAGAGATTGTAGATGAAAATGGTAAGATACAAAAACATGCTAGATATACAATCTGTGTAAGTTCTCAAGTAGGATGTAAAATGGGTTGTAGCTTTTGTTTAACAGCCAAAGGAGGCTTCATACGAAATTTAACTGCTGGTGAGATCGTAGGACAAATTCTATGGATTAAAAGAGAAAATAAAATACCATATGAAAGACGCGTAAATATCGTATATATGGGTATGGGAGAGCCATTAGATAATCTAAATAATGTAGCAAAAGCTGTAAATATACTAAAAGATAATGATGGTCTAGCAATTGGCGCACGCCGCCAAACTATCAGCACAAGCGGACTAGCAAGCCAGATTAAAAAGCTTGGAGAGCTTGATCTTGGTGTGCTATTAGCAATATCACTACATGCTGTAACAGATGAGTTGCGTGAAAAGCTAATGCCAGTTAATAAAGCCTACAATATCGCTAGCGTAATGGACGCAGTGCGTGGATTTCCTATAGATATGAGAAAGAGAGTTATGTTTGAATATCTCATAATGGATAAGGTAAATGATAGTCAAAATGATGCTAAAGCTTTAGTTAAACTACTTCAAGGGATAAAAGCAAAGGTAAATTTAATTCTCTTTAATCCACATGAAGGTAGTCCATATCAAAGACCATCGCAAGAAAATGTAGAAAAATTTAGAGATTATTTGCAGTCTCGTGGTGTTACATGCACAATTAGACAGAGCAAAGGACTTGATATTAGTGCTGCTTGCGGACAACTTAAAGAGAGAAGTAAAGGGGAAAATAGTGCCACTGCTTGATATAATTCAACTTGTTTTTATTGTCATTGTCGTTGCTATTGGCTTAATCGGAATGATATATGTGATAAAATCTGAAAAATAAATTTTAATACTAATTAATCTACCTCTAACTCATCTTTAAAAATTTAACTATTTTTTCATAGTAATTTTAATCATATTTTAAGTTAGGGGGGGGGTAAAATACTCTTTTTTAATCAAAAAAAGGAGCAACAATGAAAAAATTTATCTTATTCATCACTCTAGTTGCAAGTGTTATCTCTGCTAATGCATATTCCTATGGTTCATCTAGTTATGGATACCAAGAATTATCTGATAGAGCTTATGAACTAGAAAGAGAAAATAGACGCAAAAGAGATGCTCAAATGAGAAGTCTAGGCACTGATGATTTCTATAGACAAAATTTGCCATTTGACCCAGGTTTTTAATCCATTTGTACAAATGGACTTAATCCAAATTCCATCTTGGAGCTAATATCAAATTTAGCTCCATTATAGTTAAATTTAAGCCGATTTGAGTGAAGCATAAGCCTATTTGCTCCAGTTTTGTCAATACGCTCATTTTCACTCATCTTACCATCTAAAATTCGCTCTATATCATCACGCTCAAGCCCATAAATTGGATCACCTAAAATCTTATGTTTCACATAAAACATATGAAGTCTAATTTGATGCTGACGCCCTGTAAGCGGGATACACTCAACCAATGTTAAATTCCTTTTATAATCAAATTTAATCGGACGAAATAGAGTTATAGCGCGCTTGCCATTATCACAAATTTGCATTCTAATCTTAATATCATTATAATCTTTAGCAAGATCCATTGCCTTATCAATGATAAGCCAATTATTGCTATCAATAAAATCTAGTTTATTCATAAAATCAATATAATTTTCTAATTTAAATTTATCAAATTTATCTACTTCAACTTTACCATTTACTAAAGCCAAATAACTTTTAAAAACCTCTCTATTTTCAAACATTGATTTAAGTTTTTTCGTAGTTTCTATACTTTTGCCAACTACAATAACTCCGCTTGTCTCTTTATCTAATCTATGTGCTACAGAAGCCTCTCTTCCCCATAAACTCCAAATCTCATCACATAGGCTATAGTTACAATTCCTACCATTTGGATGGGTCAAAACTCCACTTGGTTTATCAAAAACTCCAAATTCATCAGATTCAAAAATTGGCTCTAAACCAACTGGCTTACACTCATAATCTATCAAAAATATCTCACCATTGGCTATACTATTTTTATTTAATACCATATCAAAACTATCCATCAATCTACCTTTATCGCATAGTTTTTGAGCCTCTTTCATATTATAGCCATTAGATAGAAGAATTTGATATATCTTTTGCCCATAAAATTCGCCGATTTTCATCTTTATGTAAGCCATTTATTAACCTAACTTTTAGAAGATTTTTTATATAATATTAGATTAACTTATTATATAAAAAATCAGCAAAAAAGGTTCTGAAATGGTAGAGAGATACGCTAGAAAAGTTATGAGTGATAAGTGGAGTATGCAAGCTAAATATGATGCATGGCTAAAAGTCGAAATAGCAGCAGTAAAAGCTTGGAATAAGCTAGGATTTATTCCAGATAACGATTGTCAAAAAATCTGCGAAAATGCTAAATTTGACATTGCTCGCATAGATGAAATAGAAAAAACTACAAAACATGATGTTATAGCATTTTTAACAAGCGTTAGCGAAAGTCTTGGAGATGAGAGCAGATTTGTCCATTTTGGTATGACTAGTAGCGACTGCATAGATACGGCTGTAGCTTTGCAGATAAAAGATAGTATGGATCTAATCTTAGATGATGTTAAAACCCTAATGAATACAATCAAAATAAGAGCAAATGAGCATAAAAATACTCTAATGGTAGGTAGAAGTCATGGAATTCATGGTGAGCCTATAACATTTGGTCTAGTGCTTGCAATATGGCATGATGAGATTAAAAGAGCATATGAGCTACTAATGCATGCTCAAAAAGTAATAAGTACAGGCATGATTAGCGGAGCAATGGGAAATTTTGCGCATGCTCCACTTGAACTTGAAGAGTTAGTATGTCAAAATCTAGGTCTAAGTCCAGCCCCAGCAAGCAATCAAGTAATACAAAGAGACCGCTACGCTCAAGTTATCTCAGCTCTTGCTATACTAGCTAGTAGTTGTGAAAAAATTGCTGTTGCTATTCGCCATTATCAAAGAACAGAGGTTTATGAAGCAGAAGAGTACTTCTCTCCAGGACAAAAAGGCAGCTCAGCAATGCCGCATAAAAGAAATCCGGTACTAAGTGAAAATGTAACTGGTCTTTGTCGTATGATTCGCTCATACGCTATCCCAGCGATGGAAAATGTAGCACTATGGCATGAAAGAGATATCAGCCACTCAAGCGTAGAAAGATTTATCTTACCTGATGCGTTTATCACAACTGATTTTATGCTAAATAGATTAAATGGGCTACTAGCAAATTTAGTTGTATATCCAGAAAATATGATGAAAAATCTAAATTTAACTGGCGGATTAGTATTTTCTCAAAGAGTTCTTTTAGAACTACCAAAACTTGGAGTAAGTAGAGAAGATGCATATAAAATTGTTCAAAGAAATGCCATGAAAGTTTGGGAAGATCTCCAAGAAGGCAAAAAAGCGATCAATGAAAATGGCGAAAGTCTATTCCTTCAAAACCTACTAAATGATAGTGAATTAAGAGAAAAACTAGATGAAAATGCTATAAAAGAGTGCTTTGATTACTCTTACTACACAAAAAATGTAGATGCGATTTTTAAACGTGTATTTGAAATTTAAATAAGGGCTAGCGGTATATGAAAGTTATAAAAAGAAACGGCAGAACCGAAGAGCTAGATATCTCTAAGATTAAAAAATACACAAGCGAAGCAGTAGAAGGGCTAGATAATGTCAGTCTAAGCGAGCTAGAAGTTGATGCAAAAATTCAATTTCGTGATAATATCACAACCGAAGAGATACAACAAACCCTTATTAAAACTGCAGTAGATAAGATTGATATAGATAGGCCAAATTGGACATTTGTCGCAGCTAGACTATTTCTATATGATTTATACCATAAAGCTACTGGATTTAGTGGATATAATAGTCTTCAAGATTATCTAATTAAAGCTGAAAAGGAAGGTAGAATTTTGCTAGGTCTTAAAGAAAAATATGACCTAGATGATCTAAACGCATATATAAAACCAGAACGTGATATGCAATTTACCTACCTTGGTATAAAAACCCTATATGATAGATATCTTATCAAAGATAGAAATGGCAAACCAATAGAACTACCACAGCAAATGTTTATGGCAATTTCTATGTTTTTAGCACAAAATGAGCTAGACTCTCAAGGCTGGGCAAAAAAATTCTACGATATAATCAGCAAATTTGAAGTAATGCTTGCTACACCAACTCTATCAAATGCTAGAACAACTAGACACCAACTCTCAAGCTGCTATGTAGGTAGCACCCCTGATAATATAGAAGGAATTTTTGATAGTTATAAAGAGATGGCTTTGCTATCTAAATTTGGTGGCGGTATAGGCTGGGATTGGTCTAAAGTTCGTGCAATGGGCGGTAGCATTGATGGGCATAAAAACGCAGCTGGCGGTATAATTCCATTTTTAAAAGTTACAAATGATATTGCTGTTGCTGTTGATCAGCTTGGCACTAGAAAAGGTGCTATTGCTGTTTATATAGAACCTTGGCATATGGATGTGAGTGATTTTTTAGATCTTAGAAAAAATTCAGGCGAAGAGCGTCGCAGAGCTCATGAGCTATTCCCAGCGTTATGGATTAATGATCTATTTATGCAAAGGGTAGAAAATAATGAACGCTGGACTCTATTTGACCCAGCTGATACACCAGATTTATGCGATCTATATGGAGATGAATTTAATAAAAAATATATAGAGTATGAAAATCATCCAGATATAGCAAAAAGCGTAGTACAAGCAAAAGAGTTATGGAAAAAGATACTTACAAGCTATTTTGAGAGCGGTATGCCATTTTTATGCTTTAAAGATAGTGCAAATAGAGCTAATCCTAATTCACATAAAGGTATAATTAGAAGTTCAAATTTATGTACTGAGATATTTCAAAATACAGAGCCAAACTACTACCAAACAAAGGTAGTCTATACAGATGGAAGTTATGATCTATTTGATGAAAATAGCGATATAACTGTAGATGGCGGCTACACTAAAAAAGCTAAAAAAATTACTGCATTAGATAGATTAAATAATAAAGATATATTTATAGTAGAAAAAGGGTTAAAAGATGGCAAAACAGCCGTATGTAATCTAGCTAGTATAAATCTAAGCAAGATTAATACTCCTGAAGATATAGCTAGAGTTACGCCAATTGCCATTAGAATGCTTGATAATGTTATTGATCTAAATTTTTATCCTCACGCTAAAGTTAAACATACTAACATAGCTAGTCGCTCAATAGGTCTAGGTGTAATGGGTGAGGCTGAGATGCTAGCTACTAAACAGATACAATGGGGTAGCTACGAACATCTAGAAAAGATAGATGAAATTATGGAAAATATCAGCTATAATGCTATATATGCCTCAAGTAATCTAGCTGTAGAAAAGGGTGTATATCCAGATTTTGAAGGCTCAAACTGGTCAAAAGGAATATTCCCAATCGATCTAGCAAACCAAAATGCAAAAGCCTTAGTAAATCGCGGTGGAAGTCTATTTGATGAAGGAAACTGCGACTGGAGCAAACTAAGAGAAAAAGTCAAAAAAGATGGTATAAGAAATGGCTATTTAATGGCAATTGCACCAACATCAAGCATTAGTATTTTAGTAGGTACAACTCAAACTATAGAACCAGTCTATAAACGAAAATGGTTTGAACAAAATCTAAGCGGTATGACCCCATGTGTAGTACCAAATTTAAGTCCAGATACTTGGCAATATTATACTCCAGCTTATGAGCTAGATCAAAGATTACTCATAAAAGCTGGTGCAATTCGTCAAAAGTGGATTGATCAAGGTCAAAGCCTAAATATCTTTATGAGCCTAGATAAAGCAAGCGGAAAATATCTAAGCGATATATATATGCTTGCATGGTCTTTAGGAATAAAATCAACATACTACCTAAGAAGTGAAAGCCCAGACTCAAGTCAACTCGATAATAAACCAATTGATCGTAGTATTGAGTGTGAAGGGTGTCAATAAATTTAATTCGTAGCTAAAATAATCTTAGCTACGAATCTTCTAATTTAACTAAAATAAGGATTATCTTGTCAAATCAAAATAAACTAAAACGAGCAATGCACTCGCGTCATCTAAATATGATTGCAATTGGCGGTGCTATTGGAACAGGACTTTTTGTTGCTAGTGGCAATACTATTGCTACAGCTGGACCTGGTGGAGCACTTTTAGCTTATGCGTTAATAGGCTTTATGGTCTATTTATTAATGCAAAGCTTAGGTGAATTAGCTACATATATGCCTGTAGCTGGAAGCTTTCATGAGTATGGCAGTAGATTTATTAGCTCATCTTTTGGATTTGCTATTGGATGGAATTACTGGTTTAACTGGGCTATTACAGTTGCTGCTGAGCTTGTAGCTGCGGCTATTATTATGAAATTTTGGTTTCCTGATGTACCTGCTTGGATCTGGTCAGGATCGTTTTTAGCTGGAATTTTACTAATTAATTACTTTAGTGTTAGGACATTTGGTGAGAGTGAGTTTTGGTTTGCGCTAATAAAAGTCTTAGCTGTAATAGCCTTTATTATGCTTGGTCTAGCTATGATTTTTGGTATTATGAATGGCCATGTTAGCGGATTTAATAACTGGTTTTTAGAAGATACTACTACTGGACAAAGCGCACCTTTTGTCGGTGGAGCATTAGGTATTTTGGCTGTTTTTATGGTAGCTGGGTTTAGTTTTCAAGGTACTGAGTTAGTAGCAGTTGCTGCAGGAGAAGCTAAAGATCCAAACAAAAGTATTCCAAAAGCTATAAATGCAATATTTTGGAGAATTTTGCTATTTTATATATTTGCTATTTTTATCATTGGTACACTTTTACCTTTTACAGATCCAAATTTGCTCAAAAATAGCGAAACAGATATTGCTCAAAGCCCTTTTACTATTTTATTTGATAGAGCTGGAGTTGCCTTTGCAGCTAGCGTGATGAATGCTGTTATATTTACTGCAATATTTAGTGCTGGAAATAGTGGATTATATTCAAGCACTAGAATGCTCTATGCCTTAGCTAAAAGCTCAAAAGCTCCTAAAATATTTGCTAAGACTGATTCTAGAGGTGTTCCAGTTTATGCATTAATTGCTACTGCTACTATAGGTGCGGCTTGCTTTTTGACCTCACTTTTAGGCGATGGTGCGGCATATTTTTGGCTTATTAATGCTTCAGCTTTAGCTGGATTTATCACATGGGCGGGCATAGCCTGGTCACATTATAAATTCCGCAAAGCCTATATCGCTCAAGGCAAAGATATAAATGATTTACCATTTAAAGCAAAATGGTACCCACTTGGGCCGATTTTAGCACTTATAATGTGTATAATTGTAATAATTGGGCAAAATTATGAAGCTTTAATGCAAGGTAGAGATTTTGTCGCACTTCTTACTAGTTATATTGGATTATGGCTATTTTTACTTATTTGGGCTGGACATAAAATCATAACTAAAAGTAAAGCTATTGATCCACTCCAAGCCGATCTAAAACGCTACGACTATTAAGATTTTATATTAAAACTATGAGTTAAAGCTATTGCTATTGCATCTGTAATATCAAGTGGCTTTATCTCTTTAGTTATTCCTAGCATCTTTTTTACCATAAATGAAACCTGTTCTTTTGTCGCTTTTCCTTTGCCTGTTACAGCTTTTTTGATTTGAAGCGGAGTATATTCACTAAATTCACCATGAATTTGCAAAATTTTAAGAGATAGAGCTCCACGAAATTGTGCAAGCTTTAAAACTGTTTTTGGATTATAAGCAAAAAATATATCCTCAATTGCTACTGCATCAATTTTATGTGCTTTAAATATTAGATCTAAACCTTCACAAAGCTGAGTTATTTGAAATTGTAAATCGTCTTGTTTTATTTTAATAAGTCCAGCCTCAACCAGTGATTTTCTATTGCCAAATTTCTGAATTATCGCATAGCCGCAATTACGAGTACCAGGGTCTATTCCTAAGATTTTCACATATATCCTTTTGAGTTATTCACATTATTCACATCTTTAGTGAATTTAATTTATAATAATATCATAATAAGTCATTTTTAATTAAATTTTTAGTAGAATATTAGCCAATAAATTTAAAGGGAAAATATTGCTAGGCACAAAAGCGCTTGAAATTTTGGGTCAAGAGATCTCCAAAAGCGAGATGGATAATTACATTTCACGGATTAAATTTAGCGAAAAAGGTTCAAATTCTCAAAGAGTTGTTTTTATCGCTCCTAATGAGCTTATAGCCAGATTTATCCAAACAAAATATGCTAATAAACTAGCTAATATCTACGAAGTTCACACAGGTATAAAGCCTGAGGTTTTAATCACAACCCAAAAGGCAAATTTAAGTATAAAATCAAAAGATGTAAATGTAAAAGAAATTAGAAGTCAAAGTTCACTATTAAATCCTAGCTATACATTTGATAATTTTGTTGTTGGCGATTCCAATCAATTTGCATTTATTAGTTCAAAACAAGTTGCAAGCAATCCAGGAAAAGCATATAATCCGCTATTTATCTATGGCTCAACTGGTCTTGGTAAAACACATCTTTTACAATCCATAGGAAATGAATGTCTAGAAAATGGCAAAACAGTAATTTGTATAACTAGTGAACAATTTACTAGTGATTTTATACGAAATCTAGAAAACCGAACTATGAATAAATTTAAAGAAAAATATCGTAATTGCGATGTTTTACTGATTGATGATGTGCAGTTTTTTCACAAATCAGAAAAAACACAAGAAGAATTTTTTCACACCTTTAATGAAATTCACGCTAAGAAAGGTCAAATAGTAATGACCTCAGACAAACCTCCAAAAATGTTAAAAGATTTTGAAGAGCGTCTAAAAAGTCGATTTGAGTGGGGATTAATGGCTGATATTACTCCACCTGAATTAGATACAAAAATTAGGATTATAAAAACCAAGTGTGAATTTGACAAAATTGATCTAAACGATGATATAATCGAATATATCGCTTCAAATATGGGTGATAATATTAGAGAAATTGAAAGCGCAATTATAAATATTAACGCTTTTGCAAATATTATGCGCCAAGATATCACACTTGAATTTGCCAAAAATGTCATAAAAGATCAAATCAAAGAGAAAAAAGAAGCTATAAGTCTAGAAAATATAATAAAAGATGTAGCACATGAAATGAATATTAAACCAAGTGACATAAAAAGTAAAAATCGTACTAAAAATATTGTAGAAGCTCGTAGAATATGCATTTATTTAGCTAAAACTCTAACTCCAAATTCAATGCCACAACTAGCTTCACACTTTGGATTAAAAGATCATAGCGCAGTTAGTCACAATATTAAAAAAATTAATAATCTAATGGAAAACGATAGCTATTTTAAAGCTAGATTAGAAGAGTTAAAAAATAAAATATTATCAAAGGAATAGTGAATATGTGTGAAAATTCCCTTCAAAGTTTTTCAATAAAATTTACCCGATTTTGCGGTGTTTTGTGTAGTTATTCACAAAATCAACAAACCAACTAAAAAGAAAAAATAAATTTAAAAAATAAAGGCAAAAAATGAAAGTTTTAATCAAAAAGAATATTTTAGAATCAATTATCATAAATACAAACCCTTATCTTGATAAAAAAGATCTTAGTTCAATAACATCTCACATATTCATAAATGCAAAAGATTCAATTCTAACAATTAAAGCTACAGATAATGAAATTGGTCTAAGTTATAAAGCCTCAAATGTAAATATAATTGAAGATGGAATAGCTACTGCAAATGGTAAAAAACTTCTTGATATCATAAAAAGCTTAAAAGATGGTGAAGTTATTTTAGAAACTAATCAAAATCATCTTTATATCAAACAAAATAACTCAAAATATAGACTACCAATGCAAAAAGCTGATGATTTTCCAGATTTTCCAACAATCCAAAATAAAAAACGCTTTAATATAAATGCAGCAAACCTAAGCAAAAGTCTAAAAAAGATCACAAATTCAATTGAAAATGCAAATTCAAAAATAGAATTAACCGGAGCACTTATTGATATTAAAAATGACAATATAAACTTAGTTGGTACAGATACAAGAAGACTAAGCATCTATACTTTAGACATAGAATCAAATAGTGAACCATTTAGTATAATCATTCCTAAAAAAGCTATAGTTGAAATTCAAAAAATATTCTATGAAAATATTGAAATTTATTATGATGAAAATATATTTATTGCTATTAGTCAAAATTTTGAATTTTTTACAAAATTAATTAATGGCCGCTATCCAGATTATACTAGAGTTATTCCAAAAGAAACTAAAATTAATATAACTCTAAACCGTGAAAAGATGATTGAAGGAATTAAAACAATCTCAATGCTTTCAGAAATTATCAAAATTACAATAACTCCAGAAAATATAGCATTTGAAAGTATTAATAATGACAATAGCGAAGCAAAAACTGTAATAGAACAAAACTTTGATATAAATGAAAATATAGTCTTAGGTGTAAAAAATAGATTTATATTAGATTTCTTATCAAGTATTGAAGATAGTGAATTTACCCTATCTTATAATGATCAAGGTCTTCCATTTGTACTTAGCTGTGCAGAGTTAAAAACAGTAATAATGCCTATAAATGTTTAAGGATTAAAATGCAAACAAATCAAAATTTAGATGAGCAAATGAAAAAAGATTATGGTGCTGGAAATATTAAGGTTTTAAAAGGGCTTGAAGCTGTTAGAAAACGCCCAGGTATGTATATTGGTGATACTAATATAAATGGCCTTCATCATATGATCTACGAAGTAGTAGATAACTCTATAGATGAAGCTATGGCTGGACATTGTGATACAATTGATATTGAACTTACTACTGATGGTTCAGCTATTATTACTGATAATGGTAGAGGTATTCCAGTAGATATTCATCCAACTGAAAATATATCAGCAGCTACTGTTGTTTTGACAGTTTTACATGCTGGTGGTAAATTTGATAAAGATACATATAAAGTAAGTGGTGGTTTGCACGGTGTTGGTGTATCAGTTGTAAATGCTCTATCTAAAAAACTTGTTTTAAATATCAAAAGAGATGGCAAACTTCATCGTCAAGAATTTGCTGCTGGTATTCCTCAAACTGATTTAGAGATTATAAAAACAACAAACCGCACAGGTACTAGCGTAGAGTTTTGGCCTGATGAGACTATATTTGAAGTAACTCAATTTGATAGAGATATTTTAGCTAAAAGATTTAAAGAACTTGCATATTTAAATCCAAAAATTACTATAAATTTTAAAGACCAAAGAGATGGATTTAAAGAGTCATATCATTTTGAAGGCGGGCTTGAAAGTTTTGTAACTGATATGAATAAATCAAATCCAGTAAGCAAAGCTGTAAGCTTTAGCGGTGGTGAAGATGATGTTATAGTTGATTTTGCTCTTTTATATAATGAGACATATAGTGAAAATTTATTAAGCTTTGTAAATAACATTAAAACTCCAGATGGTGGTACTCATGAAGCTGGATTTAGAGCTGGACTTACTAGAGCTATTACAAACTACATTGCAGCAAATGCTTCAGCACGTGAAAAAGATACTAAAATAACTGGAGATGATATTAGAGAAGGGCTTATTGCTGTTGTTAGTGTAAAAGTTCCTGAACCTCAATTTGAAGGACAAATTAAAGGTAAGCTTGGTTCAAGTTATGTAAAACCAATTGTTCAAAAGATGAGTTTTGAAGTATTATGTAAATATTTTGAAGAAAATCCAAATGAAGCTAAAGCCATTATGAATAAAGCTTTAATGGCAGCTCGTGGTAGAGAAGCAGCTAAAAAAGCTAGAGATTTAACACGCAAAAAAGATAGCCTAAATAGCGTAGGTACTCTTCCTGGTAAATTAGCAGATTGTCAAAGTAAAGATCCAAGTGAGAGTGAAATTTACTTAGTTGAGGGCGATTCTGCTGGTGGTTCAGCCAAACAAGGCCGTGATAGAGCATTCCAAGCTATTCTTCCACTTCGTGGTAAAATTTTAAATGTAGAAAAATCAAGATTAGATAAAATTTTAAAATCTGAAGAGATTAAAAATATGATAACTGCATTTGGTTGTGGAATTGGTGATGAATTTGATGCTAGCAAGTTAAGATATCATAAGATTATTATTATGACCGATGCTGATGTAGATGGTAGCCATATTCAAACTCTACTTCTTACATTTTTCTTTAGATTCCTTACACCAATTATAGAAAATGGCAATGTCTATCTAGCTCAACCGCCACTATATAGATATAAAAAAGGCAAAAAAGAGATCTATTTAAAAGATGAAAAAGCTTTAAATGAGTTTTTAATTGAAACTGGAATCGAGAGTGAAGATTTTGAAGGAATTGGTAATAATGATTTAATAGATTATCTAAAATTAATTAGTGCTTATAGAACAGTTTTAAATGAACTTAAAAAGCGTTTTAATGTATTAACTGCCATTAGATATATGATCGAAAATCCTGATATTATTAGCAAAGAATTTAAAGAGCTATTTGAAATTATCAAAAGTGAGCTTGAGAGTCAAAATTATAATATCTTAAATTCATATGTTAATGAAGATGAGATTAGAATATATGTCCAAACACCAAATGGACTTGAAGAGTTAATTATCAATGATAGCTTATTTGTTAATCCTTTATACATAGAGGCTGTACATATATATTCTAAGATGAGAGAGCGCGATATAGATCTTGATGGAGATCCTTTAGAAGTTTTAGAAAATATAGAAAAAAGTGCTAAAAAAGGTGCTTATATACAGCGTTATAAAGGTTTAGGTGAGATGAATCCAGATCAGTTGTGGGAGACTACTATGAATCCAGAAAATCGTCGCTTGCTTAAAATTGATGTAAAAGATATGCAAAGCGCAAGTGGTGTATTTGAGTTATTTATGGGTGATGAGGTTGAACCAAGACGCGAATATATTCAAGCTCATGCTAAAGATGTTAAACATCTAGATGTTTAAGGATTAAAATGGAAAATTTAAAATACGGTGAAAAAATTATAGCTGAATTTGATCTTGATAAGGATTTTGAAATATGGCCAAATAGTGCAAATAAAGACTATGCAATCCATATTACTCTTCCTGAATTTGCTTGTTTTTGCCCAAGAAGTGGATATCCAGATTTTGCAACAATTTATGTAACATATGTTCCTGATAAATTCGTAGTAGAGTTAAAAGCACTAAAACTATATATCAATAGCTTTTTAAATCGTCATATTAGCCACGAATCAAGCGTAAATGAAATTTATGATACTTTAGATAGTAGATTAAAACCAAAATATTTAAGAGTTGTAGGCGATTTTAACCCAAGAGGCAATGTCCATACAGTAGTTGAAGTTGATAGTAATATGTCAAGAGAAGAAAAATATGATACAAGTTCTATCACCACTCAAAGTAGTAGGAAATTTAATTAATGATAAACTCAAAGCTTATTGAGCATATTTTTAAAGCAGCTAATATCTCAAGATGGAATGATTATCCTAAGATGGTTGATTTAGTAGAGTTAGATAAACAAGCTCATAAATTTATCATCGCATATTTTATCGCAAAGCTTGAAAATGATGTAGATATGCGTTATATAATTGAAGGTGGAGTTTTTGAGTTTTTAAGTAGAGTTATAGTAACTGATATTCGCCCAGATGTATTCCATTATATACAAAAGAATAAGGCTGATCAGATAAATAGCTGGATTTTGACAAATTTAGAGCCATTAATAGAAGATATTGATGAAGGTAAATTTTTAGAAAGATTTAAAAGTTTTCAAGAAGATAAAGATCATCAAAAAGAGAAATTAATCCTAAAAGCTGCAAGCTATCTAGCTACAAAATGGGAATTTAGTATAGTATATCAAACTAGCAAATTTTTAAATGATATAGATGAATTAAAACAAAAAGTAGATGAAGAATTAGAGGATTATTATGAGCTAATTGGCGTAAGGAAAATCGCTATGAATCAAAAATTAGCTCGTATAATTGATCTAAGTGGTCGTTTAAGATTTCAAAAGCGTTGGGCGCAAACTGAGCGAATTCCAAAGACTGCAGTTCTTGGCCATATGCTTGTAGTAGCGATTTTTGGATATTTTTATTCACTTAAGGTTAGTGCGTGTGATAAACGATTAGAAAATAACTTTTATTGTGCGTTGTTTCATGATCTTCCTGAAAGTCTAACTCGTGATATCATTAGCCCAGTAAAATATGGTATAGATGGATTAAATGAGATAATTAGCGAATATGAAATGAGACTTATCGAAGATAAAATTTTGCCATATATTCCACAAAGTTTTAGAGATGAGTTTAGCTATATTTTAGGTGTTAGAGATGAGAATGGTGTATTAAAAAAAGATGAATTTGAAAACAGAATAAATCGCATTACACCACAAGCTTATCATGGAAGTATGAATAATGTAAATAGTGATGAGTATAATAGTATCGATGGCAAAGCACTTAAATATTGCGATAATTTAGCTGCTTTTGTTGAGGCTGGATTATCTATTAGTTATGGGGTTAAAAGTAAAGATTTAGTTAAAGGGTTTAAAAATATAAGAGCTAAATTTAAGAAAAATCCAAAAATCGAAGGTGTAGATTTTGATAAAATTTGCATAGAATTTATAAAAGATTTAGATATAGAAAACCTCTCCCCAGATGACTGCGGCACACACCTGTAAAAAGTGCTCTGCTATGTTCCCATCCTGAAGCGGTGCTTTTTAAAAGCATTGCACAGGTCTAAGGAAAGGCGAATTAAAATTATATCTATTTTTTACTTAAATTAGGATTATGATGAGCTATAAATTGCATTTTTTATCTATTTTTCGTGAGTTATTTGTCCCACATTATCGATCACTAGAGTTTAGAGCTAAGATTTTAGCTGCAATGTTAGTAGCTAAAAAGAACCTATTAGAGAGTGATTATGATGATGTAGTAGAAATTGCAAAGGATATTTATGGTGATGATAAAAAACGTATTCATATCCTAGTTCAAACGGTCAAAGAGTATGTAAATAAGGCTACTCAAGGCGGTGAATTAAATTTAGATAGTTTATTAAAAGATATAGATTATGAGCTAAAAATGACAAAAAGATATGTCAAAAAAATTGATTTTGCGCATTTGCGTCGTTTGATGGTTAATAGTGATGAGATAGATGCACATTTTCAGCAGCAAGTTTATGAGTTTTTCTTAAATGAAGTTAAAATTTATTCGCATAGTTAATTAGTTTATATTATATTGTAAATGATATATCTAAATAAAATGGCTCTTTTTGATTTTGTCTTTTAGTTTATTTTCTATTTTTATTTTTTCTGCTGTGATTTTTATTGTTTCTTTTTCTAAAGTATCAAGCATTACATTAAGTGTGAAACTAATTAAGCCCTACAGCCCACTGCCAAAATGGCATTACATTATATGTAATTTTTTCAAATTTGGCTATTTGGCTTTGTGAATTTGAGATTATATCTACTCTTTTTAGACCTAGTTCATTGCAGTGGTTGCTTAGTTTTTTAGCTTTTAGTATTGCAAGTTCAGATGGCAAAAATGGCAAAATCAAAATC
>JAFVMP010000038.1 GCA_017506845.1 Campylobacter sp. | reverse complement strand
ATATATATTTATATGGATTATTATCAAAGCCAGGTAAAAAGACTCTATCTTCTAAATTTAGCTCTTTTATTAGATTTTCAAGTCTAGAGCGCAAAATTCCATCACCTAAGATTATTAAAGATTTATCACAATTTTTAAGTCCAGCATAGGCTCTAATTAAAAGTTCATGATTTTTACCGCTATCAAGCCGCCCAACACTTAAGAAAAATTCACCCTTAAATTCTATAGGCTCACTAGATTTACGAGCAATATCATCAAGATCAAGTGCGTTATATAGCACTCTCATTTTACGCTCATCAATGCCAAAATTATCCCGCAAATCAGCCAAATTTCCAAGACTATTTGGATAGATAAAATCACCTTTTGGATATAGCCATTTAAGTAAAAATTTACTAATCCTAGATTTTAGTGTATCATTAGCATACAGTACCGATGGTGTTGAACACTCATTTAACACTAATGGGCGTTTATCTCCTAAAATCCTAGCTAAAGCTGCAACATAACAAGGGCGATTCATCCATACAAAATGCAAATCCACACCAAGTGCTCGGCAAAGTCGCTTATATTTTAATGCCAAAAATGGTAATTTTGCAAATTTAATCAGTCCATTTTCAAAAGGCTTAGAATTCTCCAAATAATATATTTTAACATCATGTGGGATTGGGTAGGCTATGCGATCATTCATTAAAATTAGATAAATCTCATAACGCCCTACTAACTCACTAAGCAGATTTGACACCACACGCTCAGCTCCACCGCCAGCCATTGAATATATAAATACTGCTAATTTTTTCATTATTTTCCTTTTAATTTACCGATTAATTCACTCCATTGGGAAATAATATTTTGTGGAGTAAATTTAGTTAAATTTATATTTTTTACCAAATTTTCTTTTAAATTCGGATCGTTTAGAACTTCACTTATACATTCACTTAGTGCCTTAGGGCTAAAATCTTTAGCAATTAAAGCATCCTTTCTATGAGATAAAATCTCCATAGCTCCAGCTGTGGGTGTAGATATTCTAGCAACTTTATAAGCCCCAGCTTCATTTAACACATTACCAAAAGCTTCACTAAGGCTAGGCAAAACCAAAATCTCAGCCCTTTGATAGAGAGTCTCAATACTCTTAATATGACCTAAAAATTCAATATTTAAATTTAAATTTTTAGCTAAATTTTCTAAATTTTGTCTTTGAGATCCCTCACCTGCAATAGCGATTTTATAATCTTTTAACAAATTTTTATCTACAAGAGCTAAAGCGTTTAGATATAGCTCATAGCCTTTTACTGCTTCAAGCCTACCAACACTTAAAATAAGTTTCTCTTTTTTAGCTAAATTAATACCTAAATTTGATGAAATTTTAGCTAAATTTTCAACCATAAATAGCGGATTATATATTATTTCACAATGCTTAACAAAACTATAATAATCTTTATCTCTTTTACTTAAAACTACTAATGCATCGCAAAATCTATAACTAAAATTTCTAATTTTTCGCCAAATTTGCGAACTTAGTAAATCATAACTCACATGTTCAGTAGCTATAATTTTTTCCCCCATAAATGCTGTGGCAATTAGCACATTTATATTAGTTTGATCCATAAAAGTGATTATAATATCAGGTTTTGCACTCTTTATATAGGATCTAATTTTTAAAAATTTACTAAATTTGCTTAACCAACCTTTTTGATTATAAATATCTAAATGAGTAAGCTTGCCACTAATTTTATAGTGATTTTGATTCTCTTCAAAGTAGATGGTCTCAATCTCATAATTTTTGCTTAACTCACGGCTTAAAAGCTCTACTACACGCTCAGCTCCACCATTTCTAAGTGCAGAAATTACTAACATAATTTTCATTTTAATACTCTATTTATAAGATTTAACCACTCTTGAGTGATATTTTGAGGCATAAAACTAGCTCTATTTTTATAGCCATTTTGAGCAATTTTAGCTCTTAAATTCTCATCTTGTATAGCCAAATTTAGCTTTTTAGCTAGACTTTGTGGGGTAAAATCGCTACTTATTAGCCCATTTTTACCATCTTCTATTAATTCGCATGCGCCAACTGTAGGAGTAGCAATTCTAGCAACCTTATAAAAGCACGCCTCAATTAATACATTTCCTAACCCTTCGCTTCTTGAGCTTGAAACTATAATTTTAGCTCGTTTATAATAGCTTGATATATCGCTTACGCTTCCTTTGAATTTAACTCTATCGCTTTTAAACTCGCTTTTAAATTTTTCAAACTCACTTCCATCTCCACAAATCTCCACACTAAAATCTCCAATATTGCAAAATTTAAGTGAATTTAAAAATATATCGCACCCTTTTACACTCTCAAGTCTACCAACAAAAATTATTAAATTTTCTTTTTTACTTTTATCAAAATCAGCACCAACCTCTCCAAAAAATGGATTATAAATCACTGCACGATTTTTGACATATTTATAATATTCATAATCGTTTTTACTCAAAAGTGATAAAGCATCACAAAATGGATATAGCAATCTTTTAGCCACTCTCCACTTTAAAGATAAAAAGTTATGTTCGCTATGTTCTGATATTATTAGCCTCTGTTTTAAGCCTAAATTTGCCATTAAACATAATAAATTTGTACTATCCATAAAGCTAATTATAAGATCAAACTCACCACTTTTAAAAATCTTACGCAATACAAAAATCTTGCTAATTACTCTTTTGAGATTACCTAAAATACCGCTATTTTGTAGGCTTAGGCTCACTACACGCACTTGCTCATCAATCTTATAAAATGGCGCCTTGCTATCAAATTTAAAAATAGTTATTTCATGCTTAGAACTTAAATTATTTGCCAAAACACTTAGCACCCGTTCTGCCCCACCAAATCCAAGCGTAGAAATCACAAATCCAATCTTCAAAAACGCCCCCTAATTTTAGCTATAAATATCGCTCTTTGCGCTGAATTAAATATCATAACAAACCCTACTAAATAACCAAGCCCACTCATCAAAGTACAACAGAGTAAAAACTCCAGCCAATTAGTTGCACTTAACATATTTGAAATAGGGTAAATTATTCCAGTAATTAAAGCAAAAACAGCAAGACATTTTATATAGATTGGATAAAATGTACTTAGTTTTAACCCCAAATTTGCCCCAGCATTTGCAATATCAAACAGACTAATCTTAAGCGCAATTCCAATGGTTATTGCAATTGCTATCTCTTTGAGTCCAAACTCAAAAAAACTAAGCCCAATAAGCTGTATACAAAATACGCAAACAGCCATAAATAGCGTTACAAGTGCTGGTTTTTTAAGTTTATCAGTGATCAAATTTATACTAATTAATGGACGTGAACTAGCAAAAATAATAGATGGTACAAGCGAAATTAAAACTAGCTCATAAATAAACTCAATCTCCTCTTTGCTCTTAAATGGCAGCCAAAGTGTATAAAACTCATCGGCTAAAATCCCAAAAGTCGCAATCAATGGAAGAGAGACAAAGCTTACACTCTTAATAGCCAAAATAACCTCATCTTTAAGCGGCTTAGCGCCTGCATGCAAGGCAACCAGCCGTGGATTCCACGCTACTGCAGTAGTAATTACAAAACTCTCAATAATCATAGTAACTGAGCGAGAAAGCGCTAGTATCCCCATACTAAGTGCACTAATAAAAATATTAACCAAAAGCAAGCTAGCCCCACTTAATAATACTTGACTAAGCATATTTAAGCTATTAAAAAGCCCGCTTCTAGCTAAAACATAGACAAATTTTGTTCTAAAAAGCTTGAAATTAAAGTGTAAATTTAGCCCAAATTTACGATTTAAAAATAGAGCGCTAAAAAATACAAAAATTGAGGATATTAAAGCTGCAATTGCTGTGTAGTAAATCATAGCCTCAAACGCCCAAAATAACCCTAACACGCACCCAGCATAAATAGCAGTGGATATAGCATTGCGAATAGAGATTAAATACATCTGGTTTTTAATAAATGCATGCACGCTAAAAAGTGCATTAAATAGCCCAATACTAAAGTTAATAAAATATATTGCCATTGTAGCTCTTACATCGCTTAAAAGGGCCTGTGATATATTTATTACTGATTGAATTTTAACCAAAAACACAAACGAAACTAGCGCAACTATAAGACTAAAAATCAGATTGGCTACAATCACTGAACTATAAAATTTGCTAGCTCTAGCAAAATTGCCTTTATGATAGCTAGAGGCAATAAATCTACTAGCTACAGAGTTAATCACAAGCGTTAAGATAAATCCATAATTTACCAGCGAATTAGCAAGTGCTAAAAATCCATAAGCTTCATCGCCTAAAACACGCAAAATATATGGAGTAAGAAAAAAATTAATAGCTGTTTGTAGAGCAAAAACAATAATAGTTGTAAGCAAATTTAGATACATAACAGGCTATTTTTCCTTGAATATTTGGATAGATTTAGGTTGAATTCTAGCTAAATTTAAATAATTCTTTGCTTTAATCAAAAATTATTAAAGTTAATAAATCTAAATTTAATATAAAAAATGTTAAATTTAGCACAAAAAATTTAAAAAACAAGCCCATATTTTGCCTAACTTTAAAAATAAATTTTGCAAATTTTTACTAAAATTTAGTCTTAAATTTAAGCCAAATTTGGGTAGTATTATGAATTCTAAAATTATCAAGGAACTATATATGGATTATTTAGCACTGGCTAAGAAGTATCAAACACCGCTTTATGTGTATGATTTTGACCATATTACAGCTCAATATGAGAGATTAAAAAAGGAATTTAATGCTAGAAAATCTCTAATTTGCTACGCTGTAAAAGCTAATTCAAATTTGAGCCTTTTAAAGCATATTGCTACCCTTGGTGGCGGGTTTGATTGTGTTAGTATCGGCGAGGTAAAAAGAGCCTTGCTAGCAGGTGCTAGTAGTTATAAGATAATTTATAGCGGAGTTGGCAAGAGTGATGAAGAGATTAAAGAGGCTTTAAATTTAGATATTTTAATGATAAATTTAGAGAGCTTTGCTGAGATGCAAAGAGTTGAATTAATAGCCAAGGAATTAGGTAAAAAGGCTAGAATCTCAGTTAGAGTTAATCCAAATGTAGATCCGAAAACTCATCCATATATCTCTACAGGATTACATGAAAATAAATTTGGTGTTAGTATAAATGAAGCTAGGAAAATTTATCTACATGCTCATAGAAGCGATAATCTAGATCCAGTTGGTATTCACTGCCATATTGGAAGTCAGCTAAGTGATATTAGCCCAGTTATTGAAGCAGCAAATATTACTAGCGATCTATTAAGAGAGTTAAGAGCAGCTGATATAAATATTAAATTCTTTGATATAGGTGGCGGTATTGGCATTAGATATAGTGATGAAAATGAGCCAAATTTATATGAATATGCTCAAGGAATTTTAGCAGCACTAAAGGGTCAAGATGCAACCATCGTATGCGAACCAGGTAGATTTATAGTAGGCAATAGCGGAGAATTAATAACTCAAGTATTATATGAAAAAACTAATGGTGATAAGCGTTTTGTAATTGTCGATGCGGCTATGAATGATCTTCTTCGACCAAGTTTATATGAGGCTTATCATGAGATAATAGCATTAAAAGATGGAGATAAAACTAACTGCGATGTAGTAGGCCCAATTTGTGAAAGTGGGGATTTTTTAGGTAAAAATATAGAGTTGCCAAAGCTAGAACATGGTGATATACTAATAATTAAATCAGCCGGGGCATATGGATATTCGATGTCTAGTAATTATAACACAAGAGGCAGAGCTGCACAAGTCGCTATTGAAGGCGGCAAAGATCGCTTAATAGGCAAAAGGGAGAGCTTTGAAGATATGATACAAAATGAGAGAGAGTTTATATAATGTATTTTATCGATGTTCAAGGAACCTTAATAAGCGATAGCGATAAAAGTCCAATTAATGGCGCTTGTGAACTACTTAAGAGATTAAATCAAAAACAAATTCCATATGTAGTTATAACAAATAATACAAAAATAAAAAGTGATGAGTTTTTACAAACGCTAAGAGATAAAGGATTGGCAATAAAAGATGGTGCATATATAGATCCATTTTGTGTATTAAATAAAACTATTTCACCTTGCCCTGTGGCGCTTTTTGGAGCTAATGAGTTTATTTCTACTATGCAAAATATAGGCTACACACAAGATTTTAGCAATCCAAAAGCAGTTTTAATAGCTAGCTGGGATAAATTTAGCTTTGATGACTTTGCTACTATCAACGAACTTGCCCTAAAAGGGATAAAAATTATAGCTATGCATGAGACTAGTATCTACAAAAAAAATGGTAGATTATATCCAGGAGTTGGCGCTATTGCTAATATGATTAGTTACGCTACTGGAGTGCAATTTAGCAGTATTGGCAAGCCAAGCTTAGGATTTTATACTGCTGCGCTTGAGCTTTTAAAATTGCAAAATCCTAAGGCTGAATTTAAAGATATAACAATAATCAGCGATGATGCAACTGGCGATTTATATGGAGCTAAAGAACTTAAAATGAATACCGCACTAGTATTAAGCGGTAAAATAGATAAAGAAGGTTTAGTAAATTTAGATAATCAAAAAATAGATAATATCTATGATGATGTAAGCAAAATTTGGGAGATTTTAAAATGAGCATTGATGAGTTAAGAGTTGGCATCGATAAGATTGATAATGAGATTTTAGGCCTACTTAATCAGCGTATGGAATTTGTCAAAAAAATTGGCGAATTAAAAGTTGGTTCAAATGCTCCAATTTACCGCCCAGAGCGTGAAAGAGCAATACTAGAAAGATTAAAATCGCTACCTAATAACACTCTAAGTAGTGAGGCGATTGAAGCGATATATTTAGAGATTTTTGCTGTTAGTCGTAATCTAGAACTACCACAAAAAGTAGCATTTTTAGGTCCAATTGGGACATATACCCACCAAGCAGCAGAGAGTAGATTTGGTGCGATGAGTAGCTATATGGCAATTAGTTCTATAGAAGGCGTCTTTCGTGAGCTTAATAATGGTGAGGCCAAATATGGAGTTGTGCCAATTGAAAATAATACAGAAGGCGCTGTTGGAATTACCCTTGATTGCTTAAGAAAATATGAAAATGTAAAAATCGTAGCTGAAATTTATATGGATATTCACCATAGTTTTGTTAGTTTAAGTGAAAATTTAAGCGATATAAAAAAGATCTATTCTCATCCGCAAGGCTATAATCAGTGCCATAAATTTTTAGATGATCATGATCTAAATTCGATAGAATTTATACCAACTAAATCAACTGCTCAAGCTGCCTATTTAGCCTCGCAAGATCCTAGCTCAGCAGCAATCTGCTCAAAAATAGCTGCACATATAAATAAAGTGCCAATAATGTTTGAAAAAATCGAAGATAATATGGCAAATAGAACAAGATTTTTTGTACTAAGTGATTTTAAAAATATTAGAAGTAATTGTGATAAAACCAGTATTTTAGCCTTGACTGCACATCGTCCAGGTGGGCTTGTGGAGCTTCTTAATATGTTTAAAGAGGGCGGAATAAATTTAACTAAGCTTGAGAGTAGACCAATCAAGCAAAAAGATTTTAAAACTGTATTTTATATAGATTTTGAAGGCCATATAGATGATGAAAATGTAGATACAGTACTAAAAAACGCCACTCAAAATGGCCATGAAATTACTTGGCTGGGTAGCTATTTAAACCAAGAAGGATAATAATGAATTTTAACCCACAAATATCAAATTTACCAATATATGAAGCTGGAAAACCAATAGAGTTAGTAATTAGAGAATTTGGAATAAACCCACAAAATATAATAAAACTAGCTAGCAATGAAAATCCACTAGGCTGCTCACCGCTTGTGCTTGAAGCGATGAAAGAATCTATCAAATCTGCAAATTTATATCCAGACGATAGCTACTATGAGTTAAAAGAGTCTTTGGCAAATTTATATAATGTAAGTAGTAAAAATATTGTAATTGGTAGTGGTAGCGACCAAGTAATAGAGTTTATCATGCACGCAAAACTTAATCCAAATACAGCAATGCTAAGTGCTGGAGTAACCTTTGCAATGTATGAAATTTATGCTAAACATATTGGGGCTAAAATTTATAAAACCAAAAGCTCTCAGCACAATTTAGATGAGATAAAAGAGTTATATAATGCTCATAAAGATGAGATAAAGGTTATATTTTTATGCTTGCCAAATAACCCACTTGGTGAGTGTTTGGACGCTAGTGATGTATATGAGTTTATATCTAGTGTTGATAGTGATACTCTTGTAGTAATTGATGGTGCATATATGGAGTTTGCGAAATTTAAAGATAGTAAAAAAGCTATAAACCCAAGTGATATAATAAAATTAGCTAACTCTATCTATTTAGGCACATTTTCTAAAGCTTATGGATTAGGCGGAATGAGAGTAGGATATGGTATTGCAAATGAGCAGATAATTACTGCGATTAGCAAGCTTAGAGCGCCATTTAATATTACAACTCCTAGTCTAGCAGCAGCTATTGCAGCAGTTAAAGATCAAGATTTTATAGTTAAAACCTTGCAAAATAACTTTAAAGAGATGAGTATTTATGAGCAGTTTGCTAAAGATAATGATATAGAGTTTATACCAAGTTATACAAATTTTATTACTTTTAAATTTGATACTAGTAGAGACTCAACTCAAATTTGTGATAATCTACTAAGACAAGGTATAATTTTGCGTAATTTAAAAAGCTATGGATTAAATGCAATACGCATAACAATAGGTACTAGCAAACAAAATATAAAAGTTTTAGAAACTCTTAAAAAGGAAATTTAATAGATTATGGATTTTAAAGCTCTTTTTCAACAAATTAGTCAAGTCGTTCAAAATCTAACCAAAAAGCAAAAAATTGTAGTTATTAGCTCTGTTGTTTTGGTTATTGGATTTTTGGTATTTTTGACTCTATTTAGCAGTAGTAATAAAAACCCAGAGGCTGAGTATGAAGGTTATAGCGTATTATTTCGCAATGTTGATCCTACTATATCTTCTCAAATTATCAACGAATTAGAGGCTCAAGGCGTAAAATATAAACTAGCTGATGAAGGTACGATTTTAGTCCCTACAAGTGATGTCTATCGCCAAAGAATAGCAGTAGCTAGCCTTGGCATAATGGGTGATAATAAAAAGGGTTTTGAAATTTACGATACACAAGATTTTGGAGCAACCGAAAACGAACAAAGAGTTAAATTTCAACGTGCAATTCAAGGCGAGCTATCTAAAACCATCGAAAGTCTAGAGCCAATTGATAAGGCTAGTGTGTATATAGCTTTTCCTAAAGATAGCGTATTTACCGAGCGTCAAGTCCCACCAACAGCTTCGGTTGTAGTAAAAATTAAAGATGGCGCTAAGTTAAATCGTAGACAGATCGATGGAATTAAAAGAATCGTAGCTGGTTCAGTGCCAAATTTAAAACTAGAAGATGTAAAAATAGTAACACAAGATGGCGTAGCACTTGGCGATGATGAGATTGCATTAGAGAATGAATTAGTAGCTGCACAAATTAAATATAGAAGCCAATTTGAAGATTCATATGAGAGAAAAATCATTGATATGATTGGCAAATTTATTGGCGGAAAAGATAAAGTAACGGCTAAAGTTAGCATTGAATTTGATTTTTCAACCAAAGATAGCATAAATGAGATTTATGATCCAAACTCAGTTATTAGAAGTGAGCAAAATATCGAAGAAAGACGCGAAGGTAAAGAGCCAAAAGATGTTGGTGGAGTTCCAGGTGCTGTAAGCAATATCGGCCCAGTTCAAGGTTTAGAAGATAATAAACCAACTGAATTATACTCAAAAAATGTAGCAAATACAAACTACGAAATATCCAAACAAACCATAAAAGTAAAAGATCAATATGCTACAATTAAACGTGTAACGGCTGCTGTAGTTGTAGATGGAAAATATGAGTTTAAAACCCTTGAAGATGGCTCACAAGCTCAGACTCCAACCTATATCCCATTAAATCAAAATGAATTAAACTCAATAAAAAGTCTAGTCCAACAAGCAATCGGATATAATGCTGATAGGGGCGATGAAGTTACAGTAAGTAATTTTGAATTTAGACAAACTGGTAAAATTGCACAGGTAACAGGCTTCCAAAAAGTGGTAGATACATATTTTAAACCAATTGTACCAATATTAAAATATCTAATAGTTTTAATAATTTTATATGTATTTTATAAACAAGTTATTACTCCATTTCTTAATAAAATGCTTGAAGAGTCTAAGGACGAAGGTCTTGAGCCGCTCTCAAATGACTCTAATATCCAAGAAGAAGCCGAGGATACATTGGAGAAATTTAAAGCTGCTAGAAAACGGGTTGAAGATGAACTTGGAATTGGTGAGAATTTTGATGAGAATGAGCTTAAATATGAAGTTATGCTAGAAAAACTCAAACTCATTGCCACTGAAAGAAGCGATGAGATCGCTACATTGTTGCAAAATATGCTTAAAAATGATACCGGATTTAACTCCAATAAGGAATTCTAATGAAGCTAAACGAAGAACAAAAGGCAATCTATGAAGATTTGAGCATGGCTGAAAAAATAGCCATCTTGCTCATTCAACTAGGTGAAGATGTTACTACGATGCTTTTTACGCATATGGATATAGATATTATCACTGAAATCTCAAAATATATTGCCACTGCCAAAACTATCGATAAATCAGTAGCAGCTGCAGTGCTAGAAGAATTTTATGTAGTTAGTCAGTCTAACCAATATTTAAAAAGTGGCGGTATCGAATATGCTAAAGAGATTTTATTTAGAACATTTGGTCCAGAAATCGCTCAAAAAATTATGGATAAACTCCAAAAATCACTCGAAACCACCAAATCTTTTGGCTATCTTGGTCAGGTGCGACCTCAGCAGTTAGCTGACTTTATCGTCAAAGAACACCCACAAACCATCGCTCTAATCGTAGCCCATATGGATTCATCAAGTGCTGCTGAAACCCTAGTTTATCTACCAGATGATATTAGAAGCGAAGTTGTAATGCGTATGGCAAACCTAGGCGATATTAGCCCATCTGTTGTCAAACGTGTTTCAACCGTACTTGAATCCAAGCTTGATAGCCTTACAAGCTATAAAGTTGAAGTTGGTGGGCCAAGAGCTGTTGCAGAAGTTCTTAACCGTCTTGGTCAAAAAGCAAGCAAATCTACAATTGAAATTATTGAGAAAAATGATCCAGCTCTTGCTACAATTATTAAAGATCTTATGTTTACATTTGATGATATTAGCTCTCTTGATAACAATGCTATTAGAGAAATTCTCAAAGTTGTGGATAAAAAGGTACTTATGGTTGGTTTAAAAGGCAGCGGCGAAGAGTTAAAACGCAAATTCCTAGCCAATATGAGTCAAAGAGCCAGCGAAGCATTTATCGAAGAGATGCAATTTATTGGTGCTGTGCGTGTAAAAGAGGTTGAAGAGGCACAAAGAAAAGTTGTAGAACTAGTTCAAAAACTAGCTGAAGATGGAGTATTCCAAGTCGGCGTAAGTGAAGAGATGATAGAATGATAGCAAGTAGTGTAATAAATAAAAACAACGAAGAACATACAGTCGAGCCATATAGATTTAAGGTTTTAGCGCTTCACTCAAATGAATCGCCAAAAGAGCAACCAATCAAGGAGCCAATCCAAGATACAAATAGCGATGCAAAAGATGATTTTGAGTCAAATACGCAAAATGCTGAATCAAGCTCAACTCCAGCTCAAGAGTCGTCAAATTTAATAGAATCAACATTTATTGAAGAGCTTTTAAAGCGAACTGATGATCTAAGCGGTAATATCGTTAAGCTTCAAATGCAGATTGAACATCAAGAGAATGAATTTAAAATTCGCCTAGAAAATGAGACTCAAAGAGCCAAAGAAGAAGGATTAAGAGAAGGACACGAACAGGCTAAAGCTGAGTATGATGCAGCTTTAAATGAAACTAGCAAAAAGTATTCAAGTTCCATTGATAAGCTCGATGAGCAAACTGCTAAACTTGAAGCTTTACTAGCGACTAGTCAAAGTGAAATCGCAGCAACTGCTATTGAGATTGCTAAAGAAGTAGTCTTAAAAGAGATAAAAGACAGTTCAGCTCAGATTGCCTTAAATATCGCTAAAAGCTTAATTGATGAACTAAACCAAGCTACAACAATTGAGATAAAAGCTAACCCAAAAGATTATGAGTTTATAAAATCAAATTTAGCTCTAAAATCTAATATAAAACTTAGCAGTGATGAGGCTGTATCAGCTGGTGGCGTAATCGTTCTAAGCGATATAGGCAATATCGATGGCAGCGTAATGGCTAGATTTGAGAAAATTAAAAAAATATTAAGCGAATAAAATGGATATAAAATCTCTAAAGCTAGGCGAACTAGAATCTCTAGCCTGTGATATCAGGGAACGAATTTTAAGTGTAGTTAGCACCAATGGCGGACATTTAAGCTCAAATTTAGGAGTTGTAGAGCTTAGTATTGCGATGCACTATGTATTTAATCCTCCAAGCGATCCATTTATATTTGATGTTAGCCATCAAAGCTATACGCATAAGCTCTTAAGCGGGCGTTGGAATGAGTTTGATAGTTTGCGTAAATTTGGTGGAATTAGTGGATATACTAAACCTAGCGAGAGTGAATATGATTATTTTATAGCCGGACATAGTTCTACATCTATTAGTCTTGCAGTAGGCGCTGCTAAGGCTATAAAACTTAAAAATGAAAATCGATTACCAGTAGCAGTAATTGGTGATGGAGCCTTGAGTGCTGGGATGGCGTATGAGGCTCTAAATGAACTAGGGGATAAAAAATATCCATGCGTAATTATATTAAATGATAATGAGATGAGTATCTCAAAACCAATTGGAGCGATGAGCAAATATCTATCACAAATGATGGCTGGGCCATTTTATCAAAAATTTAAAAATAAGATAAATCAACTTTTACAGCATGTTCCAGATTCTGCTGCATATATGGCTAAAAGGCTTGAAGAGGGCATTAGACTTATTACTCCTGGGATGTTTTTTGAAGAGCTTGGATTAGAATATATAGGTCCAGTAAATGGCCATAATATCAAAGATTTAATCTCGGCCTTTAATGTAGCAAAAAGCATGCAAAAGCCAGTAATAGTTCATGTCCAAACTATCAAAGGCAAGGGATATGAGATTGCCGAAGGCCCAAAAGAGAAGTGGCATGGCGTTAGCCCATTTAATCCACAAAATGGTATAGCACTACAAAAATCTAGTCAAAAAAATGCTACTGAAATTTTTAGCAGTTTACTTTTAGAACTTGCTAGCAAGTATGATAATGTAGTAGGCGTAACAGCTGCTATGCCTAGTGGTACT
>JAFVMP010000037.1 GCA_017506845.1 Campylobacter sp. | reverse complement strand
GGAGAATAGTTTAACATTAGCATAATATACCACACCAGCAAATAAAATTGGCTCAGGAGTAAATAGTGTAGCTTGCAAACTTTTGCTCTGCATTGTTAAATCAAATATTCCTATTAATCCTACTACGGATGTTTCTTTAAATAAGCTTATAAACTCATTAGCAAGAGCTGGTAGAATATTTTTAATCGCTTGTGGGAATATAATTAGGCGCATTGAAACACTATAGCTTAATCCCATAGCACGAGCTGCTTCCATCTGACCACGATCGACACTATTGATACCACTGCGAACTATCTCAGCGACATACGCAGAACTATTAAGCCCTAAAGCAATCACAGCTGCATAAAAGTTATCGCTTAGCGTAGCAAGTATAACAAAAGCAAATATCATGAGTTGTAATAATACAGGAGTACCGCGTATAATATCTATATATTCATCTATGAAAAATGATAAAATTTTGATATTTAAGAATTTTAAAAAAGCTAATATAAAGCCTAAAACAATACCGATGCTAATCCCGCCAAAAGTAAGCATAATAGTAGTAAAATATGCATTTGTGTAGGCTGATTTTTGTGCTGATGTAAGCTCACTAGGAAATGTAAGCCACACGCCAATAATAATTATACTAACAGAAAAGATGAATTTAAAAAATTTTTCATTGAGTAATTTAGTCAAATTTATAAACCTTATTTTTGATTTTCAAAGTAACTTGCAATTATACATTAAAATTAATTTTTTATAGCTTAAGATTTTTATATGATTATCTTTTTTATTGTTGATTTATGATATTTTTAATATTATAAATCATTGAGATATAATTAAAGGATAGTATATGAGAGTACTAGGATTAGATATAGGTGTAACATCTATAGGATGGGCTATAGTTGAGTTTGATCAAGATGCAAAAAATGAGATAGATAAAAAGAGTAATAATAAAATTATAGATTTAGGAGTTAGACTTTTTGATGGGGTTGCAGAAGATAGAAGTGGAAAGCTTTTAGCCCAAAATTGGCGTAATAGCAAAAGTAGTAGGCAAAGATATAAACGCAAAAAAGAGCGTTTAAAAGCCATAGAAAATGAATTTAAATCAATTGGCTTTTTGGATAATAGCTATAATAAAGAGCAGTTTTTTGCTAAATTTCATTTTGAAAATAAAGATATATTTATCTTGCGCGCTAAAGCTTTAGAAGAAAAGCTAAGCCCTAAACAGATATTTGCTTGTATATACTATTTAGCAAAGCATAGGGGATATAGATCTGATCCAGTTCCGCAAAGTTCTAAAAGTAAATCCAATAACAAAGACAGCGTAAAAACAATCGATGAAATTCAAAAGACAAAGAGTTTACTTGGTTATGATATAGATAAAAATAGCTATCAAAAAACAATAGCGCAATATGTAGTGCAAAATATTAACAATAGCATTTATCGCAATCGTGATGGACAAGTAGTCTTTATGGCTCAAAAAGAGATGATAGAGTATGAAGCAAGAGAGATTTTAAGATATCAAAGTAAATTTTATAAAGAGATAGATGATAAATTTGTAGATAAAATTATAGATATTATCAATTTAAAAGCTCCAGCTATTGATGAGAAGAGTATAAATGAGATGATTGGCGATTGTGCTATTTTAAAAGATGAAAGAAGAGCTTTTAAAAATAGCATTACAGCTACTAAATCTATGATTTTTCAAATTATAAATAATACAATAAAAAAATATCAACTAGATCCTACAGATAATCTATATATAGATGCTATGAATATTATCATTAAAAAGGGCAAATTAACATTTGAGAATTTAAATTCAATTTTATCATCTAACATAACAACCAAAGATAAAGAAAAGCTTATAGATAATAAAGCTACAAATATGCTTAAAGATATTTGTAAGATTTTAAATATAGATAATTATAATGATATGAATAATAAAGAAGATGAGTTAAATGAGTTAATTTACATCTTTGCAATCTATAAAGACTTTATGCATTGTGAAGAGAAATTTGCCCGGCATTTGGCTAAATATAGCTATACAGATAGCCAAAAAGATGAAATTTTGAATTTATGTTTTAATAAGATATCTGGAACTTCAAATTTAAGCCTTAAAGCTTTAAAGGGTATTGAGCCATATTTAATAGATGGATATGTTTATACCATAGCATGTGATGAGTATATAAAACATCTAGATGATAAATCTAAAATAAAAGCAAATAGTATCAAAAGTAAATATCTAAAAGTATTAATTAAAAAAGAAAATCCAAGAGTTAGAAAAATTGTAAATCAAGCTATCATCTTAATCAATACTTTAATTAAAAATGGAGCTAAATTTGATCAGATTAATATAGAACTTGCAAGAGATTTACCACTTACTACCAAAGAAAAAAAGAGATATAGCGAGTCTCAAAAACGAAATGAAGAAAATAAAAAAAGTGCTAAAGCAATAGTTGGCCAAAATGCTAAAAATAAAGATATATTAAAAGCTAGATTGTTAATAGAACAAGATTATCAATGTCCATATTGTAATATTAAATTAAATTTATCTGATATTGCTGATAATAAAGTAGAGATAGATCATATCTTGCCACTATCTTTAAGCTTTGATGATAGTTATACAAATAAAGTTTTAACTCATAAAGAGTGTAACCAGCTAAAAGGCCAAAGAATTCCAAGAAGTGGGTTTTTAGATGATGAGTGGTTTGTAAGTCATATAAACTCAATCCCGCAATCAATGAGCAAAAGAAAAAGAGATAATCTTTTAATAACGCTAGATGAGTTTGAAAAACATATAGAAAATATAGAGAAATCTAGAGCTTTAAATGAGACTAGATATGCTAGCAGGCTTATTAAAAACTATATAGAAGAGAATTTAAAATTTGAAGGAAATTGCAGCGATATATCAGATATTAAAAATCATAATATAAAAAGAAATAGAGTTCAAGTAAGAAATGGTAGCCTAACTCATATCTTACGCAATCTATGGCATATAGGTGATAAAAATATAGATGAACAAAGATATATAAAAGATAGAGATATTCATACACATCACGCTCAAGATGCAGTTATAATAGCATTTAGCACTCAAGGGATGGTAAAATCAATCTGCGATATCTCTAAAAGAGCAAATAATGAGTATAGAGTATTGCCAAATAGTGGCGAAGTAATAAAGCAGAGCAAAAACTCATCTATAATAGAGTTAGCTCAGCTTAGCAAAGATACAAATGATAGAATAAATAGAGCATTGCATAGCAGTATGCCTATGGTTAATATGAACGAGACTTTAAATGAGAGATTAAAGTGGATTATCCCATCTAAAAAGGTAGATAGATTGCATAATAGTCGCAGCGTTCATGAAGATACAATATGCTCAATTAGATTAAAAGAAAATGGCAATTATAGAAGATTAAAAGATAAATCTGAATTTGAATATCTAATAAAAAATGATATAGATAATTTATATGTAATAAAGAGAGTAAGCGTAAAAGATGCCATCTCTAAAACAGTTAAGGAAAATAAGGAAGATAAATTTATTTTTGAATATTTAATAGATAAAGATAGTAGAAACAAAGAGCTATACTCTATGCTTAAAAATAATGATGAAGATGGATTAAATAGGTATTTCCATGGCAAAAGCCTTGATAAAGCTAAAATAAGTATTCTAAGTAAATATGATAATAGAATGCGCTATGTGCGTGGCGGAGTGGCAAATTTAGATAGGCAAGATAGATATCTAATCTATAAAAAAGATGGAATATATCATGTAGGCGTAGTATATAGTGGAGATGATATCAAAGATGATAAAAGTGCTGTAATTGATATTTTAAAAAAAGGAGAAAAACATACCGATCATCAAAAAAGT
>JAFVMP010000036.1 GCA_017506845.1 Campylobacter sp. | reverse complement strand
TGAATCAAGTAGACACCTAAGCAATCAAATAGAAAAAGCAAGCGTAGATGCGCTAATAAAAGCTAGTGAAAATAGCTTTGATCTAGTGGCTAAATTTTATAATAAAAAGCGTCAAATATTAGGCTATGATAAGTTATATGATTATGATAGATATGCTCCTTTAGGCGGCGATGAACAGATAAGTTATGAAGAGGCTAAGAAGATTGTAATTGATGCTTTTAATAGTTTTAATCCACTTTTTGGCACTTTGGCTAAGAGAGCTTTTGATGAGAATTGGTGCGATGTATATCCGGATAAAAATAAACAAGCTGGAGCATTTTCTCACTCTGCTAGTAGCGATGTGCATCCATTTGTACTTTTAAATTTCACAGGTAGAAGGCGTGATCTTTTTACTTTAGCACATGAATTAGGACATAGTATTCATCAATACTTAAGCTATAGCGTAGGGTATCTAAGCTCTCATACCCCACTTACAACAGCTGAGACAGCTTCGGTATTTTGCGAAATGCTAGTATTTGAATATATCAAAAACACTCTACCAAAAGAGCAAAAAACCGCCCTACTAGCTGGCAAGATAGAAGATATTTTTGCTACACTTTATAGACAGATTAATTTTACTACATTTGAAAGACGAGTTCATGCTTATGATAGCGAGATAAGTAGCGATGAGCTAAATCAAATTTGGCTAGAAGAGTCTAAAAAGATGTTTGGCGACTCTTTAGAATTAAATGAGTATTATAAAATTTGGTGGAGCTATATACCGCATTTTATCCACTCGCCATTTTATTGCTATGCCTACTCATACGCTCAGCTTTTAGTGCTTGCACTTTTTGGACTATATAAAAGTGGAAAATGTGAAAATTTTATAGAGATATATACTAAGTTTTTATCTCTTGGTGGTAGCAAGAGTCCAAAAGAGCTTGTCGCTATGTTTGGATTTGATATTGATGATGAGAAGTTTTGGAGTGTTGGGATTGCTCAAGTAGCAAATTTAGTAGATGAGTTTATACAAGGAGAGTAGCAATGCTTGAAGAGTTTTTAAAAGATAGCGAATTTGCTTCTATGATGCATAGAAATATCTATGATTTACTAAATTTACTAATACAAAAAGATATCCAATTTGATATATTAGTTAGTACAAAATTTGTTAATTTTACTCCAGAACTACCTCAAGAGATTAAGGCTAATTTTAATCCATCTGTTATTTTATTTAGTCTAGCTGGATATTCGCTAAGTAGCGTTGAAATTAGTAAAGATGAGATAAAATTTGAAGCTGGATTTGGGCCAGATAATTTTGCTAGCGTAGTAAACATACCAATTGGTGCTATTATCAGAATTAGTATAGATGAAAATCCGATTTTGATAAATTTTGCTACATTTAGTCCGAGCGATCCTAAAACTAAGCAGGAGCGCTCAAAGCAGATATTTTTAAATAACCCTAAAAATAGAGATATTTTTAAAGGTCAATAGATATCTTACTAACCTTTTCTAGTATGGACTCATTCTCTTTGAGTCCTGCTATAAATACTGGACGAATAATATTAACACCCTCAATTTCTACTGGAAATAAAGTGCCATTAGCAATTGATTTTTTCACCAAAAATTTAGGCAAAAACGCTACATACTCTCTAGATTTATTATTTAGCATTGCACACCTAGTAGCTATAGCACCATCAAGAGTATAGACAGTGTGTAGATCATCATAATTTACGCCAAACTGCTCAAAATAACCTTTTAAAAACGCCTTTGTTCTATCTGTGATAAAGTTAAATTCGCTAAGTTTTGCTGGGGTTATTTTTTGATTTGGAACTTTATTAGATACCAAGATTATCTCATACTCAAATAGCTTTTTAAATATTAAATGATCATTATATAATCTCTCTTGAGTCATTATAATATCACATCTTTTATCCATTAAACTTGATACTAGATCGTTATTTGTATCGGCTATTTTGACATCTAAATCACTATTTATAACATCGCAAATTTTATCTAGCATAAAAGGTAAAATTGCATGAGAGATAAGTAAATTTGTAGCTACTGAGATTTTAAATTTTTCATCTTTTATTCTATGAGCTTCCTCTTTAAATCTAAACATTGCTCCTTCAAATTTAAGACATAATTTATAAAATCTATCCCCCTCTTTTGTTAAAACAATCCCATTTTTACGCCTAACTAAAAGCGTAGTTTGCAACATTTCTTCAAGTTTTTTAATCTGTAAAGTAACAGCAGGTTGAGACAAGCCTAAATTTGCCGAAGCTTTTGAAAAACTTTTTTCCTTAACAATCGTCATAAATGTATATATCTTATTAAAATCTATCAAAACAACCCCTTTAGTAAACTTACTTTTTCAATTTTATTAATTTAATCCTTAAACTAGATTTTAATTTTATATAATTTTTACTTATATTAATATTTAATAATTAATCTGTAACTTTTTGTAACACATATTATTATTAAGTTAAAATTTGATATAATCTTAGCTTTATTAACAAAAAAGAGTAATTTATGAACAATTTATTAAATTCACTTAATGAAAATCAAAAGATAGCCGCTACCCATATAGATGGCCCAATGCTAATCCTAGCTGGAGCTGGAAGCGGCAAGACAAAAACTATAACTTCGCGTCTAGCCTATTTAATAAGTGAAGTTGGCATAGATCCACTAAACACTCTTACGCTTACATTTACTAATAAAGCAGCCTCTACTATGAAGCAGCGTGCTATGGCTATGCTTGGTAATTATAATACAAATCCATTGCTTTGCACATTTCATAAATTTGGTCTATTATTTTTAAAATTTCATATAAATGAACTAGGTAGAAGTAATAACTTTATAATAATTGATACTGATGATAAAAAAAAGATTATAAAAGAGATAGAAAGTGAAGTCCAAACAGCTATAATAGCAAATGAGATCTCAAAATATAAAAATATGCTTTTGAGTGTAGAGGCTGTGATGGATAGCTCAAAACTAGATACACAGTACTCAAAGACAAATTATGAAAAAATTGCTAAAGCCTATAAGCTATATGAGGAGTATCTAAAGAGTAATAATTTAGTTGATTTTGATGATCTTTTATGCTTGACATATAATATTTTAGCTAATAACCCTACTTTAAGTAGTCAAATTTCAGATAGATATAAATATATAATGGTTGATGAGTATCAAGATACTAATGATTTACAATACAAGCTACTTCGCCAACTATGTTATAATCACCAAAACTTAGTAGTAGTAGGAGATGATGACCAAAGTATCTATGGCTGGAGAGGTGCAAGGATAGAAAATATATTAAATTTTAAAGATCAATTTAATGATGTTAAATTGATTAAATTAGAGACTAACTATCGCTCTACTCCTTCAATCCTAAAAGCAGCCAATGAGCTAATAGATCACAACAGATCAAGGCTAGGCAAAAACTTAGTAAGTCAGTTGCCAGATGAGAATCCTATAGAGATTTTAGAGCATAGCGATGAAAACGCAGAAGCTAAAAATATCGCCGCAAAGATAAATAAACTTCTTGCAAGTGGAGTATCAGCTAGTCAAATTGCAATTTTATATAGAGTAAATGCACTCTCAAGAAGCTTAGAAGATGGATTAAATAAGGCTAGAATTCCATATAAAATGGTTGGCGGGGTCAAATTCTACGAAAGAGCTGAGATAAAAGATGTTATAAGCTATCTAAGGCTGA
>JAFVMP010000035.1 GCA_017506845.1 Campylobacter sp. | reverse complement strand
CTCATTAATGATAACATTGGCATCCACAGCCATACCTATAGTAAGCAAAATACCAGCCATACCAGGCAGGGTAAGTGTAGCACCAAATAACGCCATAACAGCAATAAGTATTAATATATTTACTACCAAAGCGATATTTGCTAAAATTCCAGCCAGTCCATAAACCAAAATCATAAATAGCACAACCAAAATAGCACCAATAGCAAGCGCTACCATACTTTGGTCAATACTTTGCTGACCAAGACTAGGACCAATACTTCTTTTCTCTTCTAAATTTACAGGTGCAATCAGTGCCCCACTTCTTAAAGCAATAGCAATATCACGAGCCTCTTCTACGCTAAATCCGCCACTTATCTGACCGCTTCCGCCACCAATTCTTTCATTGATAGAGGGAGCTGAATACACTCTATCATCAAGCACGATAGCTAAGCGTTTGCCTACATTAGCACCGGTAAAATCAGCAAATATAGAAGCGCCTTGAGCATTAAGTGTAAAATTAATAATTGGAGTATTTGTTTGATTATCAAATGCCACTCTAGCATCTACTAGCATACTTCCATCTAAAACTGGAATTTCATTTACTAAATACTTATATCTTGGGTTTCTAGCATCGCTTAAAAGCAGATCACCATATGCAGACGCTTCATCATCATTCATAGTTTGAGCCATATCTTGACGCTTTTCATCAACTGCCATGAGTTGAAGATGAGCTGATTTAGCTATTAAATCCATAGCTCTTTGTTCATCAGCTGAACTTTTAATACCTGGAAGCTCTACTAAGATTTTATCTTCGCCTTGTTTAATAACCGTAGGCTCAGCCAAACCAAACTGATCTAGACGATTTCTAATAGTCTCTACAGCTTGATCTACAGCATATTTAGCAGTATCAATTTTCTCTTGTGGAGTCAGTAAAATTCTATAATTTAACTCATTTTTTTGCACCTCTATGCCAGTAGTTTTAGATAGAATTTCATCTAATTTCTTAGCATCATCACTATCTAAAAGAGCTATACTAATCCCGCTCTCATCAGCTTTTAATCTATCTACTAAGATATCATTTTTATCAGTATCATATTTTATAGCTGAGGCTATTGATTTGATTTTAGAGGTTATTGCAGCGTCTGTTTGAACGCTTAAGAGCATATATAGACCACCTTGCAGATCTAATCCTAGGCTTACTTTTTGACCATTTTGGCTACCAGTAAAGCTTGGCATCGAAAAAAAGATGCCAAACACCAAAGCAAGAATAAAAATTATAAGCCTATAAGTTATCCTACTTCTCATCACTTGACTCTATTTTGTCTAATTTTTTAGCGACAAAATTTCTATCAATGCGAACAATTACGTCATCATTAAGTTTAACTTTGATAAAATCATCTTCTGGTTTGATGACCTCACATACTAATCCTCCATTTGTAACGATTTTATCGCCTTTTTGGAGATTTGCTAGCATATTTTTATGCTCGCGTTGCTGTTTTTGTTGCGGTCTAATAACTAAAAAATAGAATATTGCAAACAATACAACAAGAGGTAATAATGAAGTTAGCATCGAATTCTCTGCCATGTGGATCCTTTAAGAAAAAATTAGTGGATTATTTTACATTAAAATTTATAATAAACGGCTTTATAATCTCTATTTTGCTATCACTTTTTATCTTTTTAGATATATTAAATTTAGAATATATAGCAAATTTATCTCTTATTAGTGCTATTTTTGGCTTTTATTTTCTTCTTAAAAGTAGTAGGCAAATTTGGTTTTGGAGTGGAGTTTTTACTGGATTATTTTGGTTTTACTGGATTAGTTTTAGTTTGATTTATTACAATTTTACCTATCTTATTCCTATTGAAATTTTAGGAATTTGCCTGATTTATGGATTTATATTTTTGGCTGCTGGATGGCTAGAAAATATCTATATTAAGGCTATTTTTCTACTTTTTGCTAGTTATATTGCACCTTTTGGTTTTGATTGGTTAAATTTCGAGTTAATATTTGTTGATACATTTTTTATCCCATCTATTTATACTCTTGCTTTGGTGCTTATATCTATAATTATAGCTATTAAATTTAATATATATTTTGGTATCTCATTGCTTATTTGCTCTTTAGCGATTAATTACAACTATAAAACTGAGCCTAAAAGCCTTCCTTTTGATATCTCACTTATTAGCACAAATATTAGTCAAGATAAAATCTGGGAGCGCTCTACAAAAGATAAAATTGTAAAAAATAACCTTGATATGATCGATCAAGCTATAAGCGATGGCTCTAGAATTGTGGTTTTACCTGAGAGTTCATTTCCACTATTTTTAGATCATAGTGAAATTTTACTTAGCGTTTTAAAGCAAAAATCATATCAAATCGCCATCGTAGCTGGAGCTTTAGGAACTAATGATAATAAGATATATAATTCAACCTATCTATTTGATAAAGGAGAGGTAAAAAGATTAGATAAACTAATCTTAGTACCCTTTGGCGAAGAGATACCACTTCCAAATTTTATTAAAAATTTAATAAATAAAATATTTTTTGATTCAGCCGTAGATTATAGCCATGCTAATAGCGTAAGTGATTATGAGATAGATGGGGTTAAGATTAGAAATGCTATATGCTATGAAGCGACTCGTGATGAGTTGTTTGTTGATAAACCTAAATTTATGATAGCAATTACTAATAATGCTTGGTTTGCTCCATCTACTCAGCCAAATTTGCAAAGCAAACTACTAAAACTAAAAGCATATAAATACAAAACCACAATCTATCATAGTGTAAATGGTAGCCCAAGCCAGATGATCACGCCGTAAGTGTTGCCATAGGTAACGCTTAATTGTTATTTTGTTGCTTATTAATTTATTTAGTTTTATTAAATTTTAGTTTATTTTAAATAGCTAATGGATAAAATATTATTTAAATTAACAATATAAATAAGATTTAATATAAGGAGCTTTATATGGCAAACATAGTTAAATTTGGTACAAAAGTTTTGGTAACTACAGCTTTAATGAGTAGCGTTGCAGTAGCTGAAAATATATTTGTAGGGGTTGAGGGTGCATTATTGCAAAGTCAAGTCAAACTAGATGATATATACCCATCAGTAATTGACGATCCAAAAGATACTTCGATTGAGCTTGGATTAAAAGCAGGTTATGATTTTGATATCTTTAGAGTTTGGGGTGGATATTCATACAGAACCAAAGGCAGCGAAGATTATAATATAAAAGGCCCTAATGGTTTTGTAGATGGTGAGTTTAGCTGGCAAACTCACAATATTTTAGTGGGTGCTGATTATACTCCATCATTAACTGATAGCTTTAAATTAGCTCTTGGTGCTTATACTGGTATTTCAATTGTCAAGGGAGAATTCTCAGGTAAATCAGAATATATTATAGATGGTGTCAAACATACTGGAAATGATGTCTCAAAAACTGATACAGGTGCATTGTTTGGCCTAAAACTTGGTGGTATCTATGAAATTGTTGAAAATAATGAGATTGAATTTGGTATAAAAGGTGACTATCAAACAACTGGTTTAGACGCCTATGATAACATACTTAACTATGGTATATATGTAGGTTATAACTACAAATTCTAATCAAACGGGCGAAGAGATTCGCCCTAATTTATACTTAAATTTACTCTAAATCTATCTAAATTTACAATTACGCACCAAGATATCTTTTGCGAATTTCATCATTGCCTATCATATCTTTTGATACGCCTTCCATAACGATATGGCCATTTTCTAATACATAGGTATAATCACTAGTTTTAAGCGCTAAAAATGCATTTTGTTCAACCAATAATATAGTAATACCCTCTTCTTTAAGCCTCTCAATAATATCAAAAACCTCACCTACAATCTTAGGAGCAAGGCCAAGACTAGGCTCATCAAGCATTAAAAGCTTTGGCTCACTCATTAAAGCTCTAGATATAGCTAACATTTGAGCCTCTCCACCGCTTAGAGTTCCAGCAAGTTGATCACGCTTTTGCTTAAGCCTTGGAAATAGATCATACATAGTCTCTTTTAAATGCTCATAGTTTTCATCATTATTAAAAGCACCCATTTTAAGATTTTCTTCTACAGTTAAGTTTATAAATACTCTTCTACCTTCAGGCACCAAAGCAATTCCTTGCCTTACAAGTGTATGAGTTTTATGCCTGCTAGTATCATATCCTAAGAAATTTATCTGACCACTTCTTTTAACTGAGTTTATAAGTGCATTTAAGGTGCTACTCTTTCCAGCACCATTTGAGCCTATAAGGCTTACTATTTGGCCAGTTTGCACAGAAAAGCTAATCCCCTTTACAGCCTCAATCATTCCATAATATACATGCAAATTTCTAACATCTATCATTGTATAAAATCCCCTAAATAAGCACTTATAACATCTTCGTGTTTTACCGCATCAGCTGGCGAGCCAGTAAAAATCACCCTACCATAATCAAGCACCAAAACCCTATCGCAAAGATGATTTACAAATTTCATATCATGCTCAATTAATAAAATAGATAACCCATCAGTAGCCCTAAGATCAAATATCAAATTTGCTAACTCATCAGTCTCGCTAGGATTCATACCAGCTGCTGGTTCATCTAGTAAAAGTAGTTTTGGATTAGTCGCTAACGCTCTTACTATCTCTACTTTGCGCTGCGTTCCGTAGCTTAAGTTTTTAGCAAATTCATTAGCATATCTAGCAATACCTAAACGCTCTAAAATTTCCATAGCACGCTCTTTGGCTATTCTTTCAGATTTAGCAAATCTACCAAGATGCAAACAAGCTTCTAAAAAACTATATTTTGTTGAGCTATTTAAGCCGATTAATACATTTTCTAAGACAGTAAGAGAACCAAAAAGACGAATATTTTGAAATGTTCTAGCAATACCTAAATTTACAATTTTATTTGGCTTAATTCCATTTAATCTTTTGCCATCAAATTTAATCTCACCACTACTTGGCTCATAGGCACCAGTAATTATATTAAACATAGTAGTTTTTCCAGCACCATTAGGCCCAATAAGCCCAAAAATCTCTCCACTTTTTACGCCAAAGCTAGTCTCTTTGATAGCCTCTACACCACCAAAATTTTTACAAATTTTACTTAGTTCTAATATCATTTGCGTCTACCTCTAAATAGATCTCCTAGCTCCATCTGCCCCATAATACCCTTTCTAGCAAATAGCATTACAAAGATTAATACTAGTGAGAATACAACCATTCTAAGCCCTGGGTAAGCCTCGGTTTGATAGCCAAAGATATTCATAGGCTCATCTAAAAATCTTAGCCACTCACTACCACCAATTACTAGCACTGTACCAATAATAGCTCCAGTAGTACTACCAAGTCCACCAAGCACTATGATAATAAGTAGTAAGAATGTAAACATAAATGTAAATTGATCAGGGCTAACACTACCTAATAATCCAACTAGTAAAGCTCCACCCATACCTTCAAAAAATGCACTTACACAAAACGCTGTAGTCTTAGTAGCAAAAGTATTAATCCCCATCGCAATAGCTGCATCTTCATCATCGCGAACAGCCTTCATAGCACGGCCAAATTTAGAATATACTAAATTTAAAATTACAACAGTAGCAAAAATAGCTAATCCACCACTATAAAAAATATTTGTAAAACGGCTTAAATCTCCATTACTATCGACTCTCATAACCTCATTTAAGCCAATTGAACCATTTGTAAAGGCAGGGAAATTTACAGCTAAAAGTTGAATTATAAAACCAAATCCCAAAGTAACAATAGCCAAATAATCACCCCTAACTCTAAATACAGGCATAGCAAGCAGTAAAGCTAAAAGTGTAGCACAAACACCACTGATAAACATTGCTAAAATAAAATTACTAGTATAGATAGCTAAGATAATATTTGATGGCTCAGCTGCATCAAATTGATACAGCTTAGAATCAGCATTAAGAAGCAAAATAGCAGCTACATAAGCCCCAACAGCCACAAATCCATTTGGCTCAAGACTAAATTGTCCAGTAACTCCATTTATAAGATTATAGCTAATAGCAAGAGTAATAAATATAGCAATATTATTTACAATTCCTAAACTATACTCACCTAGATATGCATCACAGAAAAATAAAAACCCAATTGCTAAAATAACAGCTAACCAAAATTTAAATCTACTTGCCATCTAAAACCTACTCTTTTCAAAATTATATCCCAAAATTCCAGTTGGTTTAAATAGTAAAACTAAAATCAAAAAGATAAATGCAAAAGCATCTTTAAACCCTGCAAGATCTGGAAATAGTGCCACAGCAACAACCTCTGTAAATCCAATAATAAATCCGCCAAGCACAGCTCCGCCAACGCTGCCAATACCGCCAAGCACCGCAGCAGCAAAAGCCTTAAGTCCAATTAATACGCCCATTAATGGATCGATACTAGGATAATTAATAGCCCAAAATACACCGCCAATAGCAGCAAGAGATGAACCAAGTCCAAACACAATAGATATGATTAAATTTGCATCAATTCCCATTAAATTAACTGTACTAATATCAAAAGCAAGCGCTCTAATTGCTATGCCATATTTTGTTTTATAAAGCACATATAACACTATCATTAATAAAAATATAGTAATCACTGGTACAAAAATAGCACTAACTGGCAATGTAATCGCACCAATACTTACTACTTGCTCAAAAAACTCAGGTACATTAAATGATCTAGGTGTGCCACCAAACACTACTTGAAACACATTTTCAAGTAAAAAACTAATACCAATAGCTGTGATTAATAATGAAATTCTAGGAGCTGAGCGAAGTGGTTTATAAGCAATCTTATCAGTACAAACACCAAGAAGTGCCGATACAACAACTGCAAAAAGCAAAGCAAATCCAAAAGGAAGCGCCATACTAGTCATACAAAACAAAGCCACATATGCCCCAACCATCATAATATCGCCATGAGCAAAGTTGATAAGCCTTAAAACACCATAAACCATAGTATAGCCAATAGCTATCAAAGCATACATGGATCCAAGACTAAAACCATTTACCATCTGCTGTAAAAATAGAGTAATATCCATAAATTTCCTTCTAAATAAACCTAATATTGTGCCAAAAACTACTAAACCCTAAGTAAATTTATTCATTTCTTAAGGTAGTTAAAATATCTACATTGCTAGCTTTTTTGGCTGGATAATATGATGATAACAAAACAATTGCTATCGCACCAATTAAAATCATTGCCAAATCACTTAAAGCTAACTCCATTGGTAATTTTGAGCTTCCATAAACATCAGCAGGTAAATTTACTATATCAAAGCTACCTAGCAACCACACTCCAAAAAGCCCCAAAATAAGACCAAAGATTATCCCGCTTCCTCCAATTACAACACCTTGAACAAAAAAGCTTTTTTTAATCTCGCTTTTACTAGCACCAAGTGCAAGCAAAAGGGCAATCTCTTGACGACGATTCATCACAGTCATCAAAAGTGAGCTAATAATATTTAAACTAGCCACCAAAATAATAAGCATTAAAACAATAAAAAGCGCCCTTTTTTCTAGCTCTAAAGCGCTAAAAAAATTACCATTTTGCTCCCACCATCCAACAGCTCTTTGACCTGGGGATAGATTTTGATTTAATTTGATAATATCATTTTTTGGGTTATCTGAGTAGATATGAATTCCATCATATCTACCGCTTTCATAGCCTAAAATTTTAGCCAAAGCATTAACATCTGTATAAGAATAAGCCTTATCATATGCGATTAATCCAGAGCTAAAATTAGCTACATAATTAAATCTTTTCATTGTCGGCATAGATATCAATCCACCAGCACTAAGCTGCATAAATAGTATAGTAACCTTCTCATTAAGCGAAAGGGTAAAATCATCAGCAATTCCCTTACCAAGAAGAATCTCAAAACCACTTGGAGTAGTATTGCTAAGTGCCTCTTTTACCACAGAGTTTATCTGTTTTTCATCATCAAAATTTACTCCAAACAATAGACCGCCTTCAAGCTTATTGCCATGTTTTACAATAGCTTGAGTAGAGATATATGGGCTAAATTTAAGATGATCAAACTCTGTTTTTAATCTATCTACATCATCTTTATCAATTCCGCCTTTAATATAGCTTAAAATTGTAATTGGATAATTCATAGTAAAGAGTTTTCGCTCAAATTCCTTATCAAAGCCGTTCATAATAGCCATAGCTATAATAAGCACCATAAGACCAACGCTCACACCCAAAAATGCCAAAATTGCCGATAATGCAATAAACGGCTGAGAACGATCAAATCTAAGATATTTAAAAAGCAGATACCTAACCACTAGGCAAAAACTCCAATTTTTGGTCCGCTTTTACCACAACACTCTTTAAATTTAGCTCCACTACCACATGGACAAGGTGAATTACGAGATGGTTTTTTATCTATTTTAACTGGCTCATTTACAGTTTTATTTAGATTATTATCTGGTTCTTCACTCTTAAATTTAACTATTTGCAGAGTTCTTACGCTCTCTGTTTTTAGTCTATTTACTAACTCCATAAATAGATTATAGCTCTCTTTTTTATATTCAGTTAGCGGATCTTTTTGATTATATCCTCTTAAGCCAATTCCAGTTTTTAAAATATCCATTTGATATAGATGCTCTCTCCAAGCAGCATCTAAAATTTGTAGATATAGTAATTTTTCTATACCTTTTCTTTGTTCAATATCTATTTGCGACATCTTTAGCTCATAATCAGCAGCCAATTTATCTACAATCAATCCTTTAAGCTCATTAAAATCAAGCCCCTTAAGCTCATTTGGATCAATATCAATTAGGCTATTTTCTTTTACCACAAGAGCCAATCTATTCATATCAAAATCTTCGCTTAGCCCACCTTCTATAACATCAGCCTCGCTTAACATCATTAATACTAAATCTTCTCTATTTGAGATTATTTTCTCTTTTAGATCGCTATTTGGATCTAATAGCTCATCTCTATACTTATATATTGTCTTTCTTTGTTCATTTGCTACATCATCATATTCTAATACATGTTTTCTACTCTCAAAATGTAGGCTTTCTACCTTTTTTTGTGCATTTTCTACTGCACGAGTAACTAGCCTACTTTCTATGCTCTCACCCTCTTCGATTCCGAGCCTTTCCATAATTGCTTTAATCTTATCACTACCAAAGATTCTAAGAAGATTATCTT
>JAFVMP010000034.1 GCA_017506845.1 Campylobacter sp. | reverse complement strand
TCCTGGCATTATTAGGCAGTTTTTACCAATGCTTACGCCATTTCCTATATATACATTTGGCATTATAGTTACGCTCTCATCAATATTTGATGGTTTAAATTCTCTAATTAATGGCTTTGCAAAGTATTTTGATAAAATCGCAAAAGCAAGATGTGGATTATCTACTACGACTGCTCTACCTTTTACCATATCAACCATCTCTTTTGTTACAAGGATAGCACCAGCTTGACAATCCGATAGATATTTTGTATTTTTAGATGAATCACAGTAACTCATTTGCGCTCTTTTAGCTAAAGCTAGTGAGCTAAGCGATACTATCTCCATATCATCGCCACTAAATTCCAATCCTAAAATAGAGTAAATTTGACTTAATTTCATTATACTTCCATCATTACTGAGCCACTGCGGACTATTTGAATTGGGTTGTATTTCTTCATCACCTTAATAAAACAGTCGATTCTAGTAGAGTTATCACAACCCATTATAATTATATACTGCTCATTAGCATTAGCAACTATAGCGTTATATGATTTTAGTATCGCATCAAGTCCGCTAAAATCTTCATTAAGGGATATTTTAATAAGCGCCATCTCTTTTTCTACATATTCACCACTATCATCTATAACTTTATATGTAGGTATTAGCTTATGAAGCTGCTTTACAATCTGTTCAAATACTCTAGCATCACCACTAGTAGTAATTGTCACACGAGAGAATTCGCTCTCTGGTATCGGTGCTACTGTTAAAGAGTCGATATTGTACCCACGCCCAGAAAATAGTCCAACTATACGGCTTAAAACTCCATGTTCATTTAATACAATTGCTGAAATAACCCTTCTCATTCCTACTCCAATATCATATTATAAATCGCAGCACCAGCTGGAACCATAGGCAAGACATTTTCAAATCTATCTATCTTAACCTCAATTACGCTTACGCTCTCACACTCTAAAGCAGCAGCTAAAGCAGACTCAAATTCAGCCTTTGTAGTAGCTACAAAACCCTTGCCGCCAAAACCCTCACAAATTTTGACAAAATCAGGCTGAATGCTAAGATCGGTATTAGAGTATCTCTCATCATAAAAGAAAGTCTGCCACTGACGAACCATACCTAAGAAATTATTATTTAAGATAATATTTATAACGCGTTTTTTATTTGCTACTAGTGTCATTAACTCTTGAATATTCATCAAAAATCCACCATCACCGCTAACTGCAATCACTGGTGCGTCACTAGCCCATGCTGCTCCCATAGCAGCTGGTAAGCCATAACCCATAGTACCTAGCCCGCCACTTGTAAGCAACTGCCTAGGGCGATTAAATGGGAAAAATTGCGCTACCCACATCTGGTGTTGTCCTACATCAGTAGCGATTATACTCTCTTTAGGTAGCATTTGTCCCATTTTTTCAATTACCCATTGTGGTTTTAGTACTTCATCGCTATCTTTATAGCTAAGTGGATGAAGTTTTTTATAAATTTCAATCTGTTCTCGCCACGTTGCAAACGGATCTCCACTAATCTCTAATCTATCATTGATCTCAATCATTACATTTTTAAGATCGCCAACTATTGGATAATCCACGCTTACAATCTTACCAATGCTACTAGGATCTATATCTATATGAATTATTTTGGCATTTTTGGCAAATTCACTAAGCTTACCAGTTACTCTATCATCAAATCTTGCTCCAAGACATATGATTAGATCAGCTTCGCTTAGTGCCATATTAGCTGCATAGCTTCCATGCATTCCAACCATTGCTAAGTTTAATGGATTAACTGAAGTTAATACACCAAGCGCCATCAGTGTTTCTACTGCTGGAATTTGAGTGGTTTGGATAAATTTTCTAATCTCATCACTAGCACCACTACTTACTGCACCACCACCAATATATGCTATTGGTTTTTTAGATGATAAAATAGCTTCGCAAGCTTTTTTGATTTGATTAGGGTGCCCTTTTATATTTGGTTTATATGTCTGCATTTTAATCTCACTAGGATATATAAAATCCCCAACTGCAGCTGTGACATCCTTTGGAATATCTACATGCACCGGACCTGGGCGACCGCTTCTAGCTATATAGAATGCTTGTTTTAAAATTAATGGTAACTCTTCGATGCTTTTAACTAAAAAATTATGCTTTACGCATGGTCTTGAAATACCTACAGCATCAATCTCTTGAAATGCATCTGTACCAATAAGCGGTAGTCCTACTTGCCCGCTAATAAGTACTAGTGGAATAGAATCAGCATAAGCCGTAGCTAGTCCTGTAATCGCATTTGTAAAACCTGGTCCACTAGTAACAAATGCTACACCGACCTCGCCACTAACTCTAGCATAACCATCAGCTGCATGTAAGGCTGCTTGTTCATGGCGTGTTAGTATATGTGTAAAATACTCTTGTTTATAAGTTTCATCATATATATTTAGTGCTGCGCCACCAGGATAGCCAAAGACAACGCTAACACCTTCATGTTTTAGCGCTTCGCTTATCATTTGCGAGCCATTTAGCTTCTTCATATTTTCACCTTTAATTAAAATTCTTTGATTATAGCATTAAATTTTAATCATAAAGTTTAAAAATATGAATTTAGTTAAATAAAATTTCTAAATGTATCGAATTTACACAGTTAGCCTATGTTTTTTATAACTTCGTTAGCGTTTTTACAATTTATCTCATCTAGAATTTGGATATCTCTACCCCAAGTTACATTTATATATTTTATATTTGCGTTTTTAGCTGCCATAGAATCCTTATAGCTATCACCAATAAAAATGGCTTGTTTACCAAGGCTATCCATAATCAAATTTAACATATTAGGGGCTGGCTTGCATGGAACTTTATTACTAGCACCTATAATCATCTTAAATTTATCTAGAATTTTAGCATTTTTTAAGATTATCTCTAGACTAGAATTAGGCGCATTAGATGCTACTGCCATAGCATAATTTTTATCCTCGCAATACTTCATAACCGCCATCGCCTCATCATATACTTTAGCATGTAAAAAGTAATTTTTTTGATACTCATCTTCAAAGATTTTCATCATATTATTACTGATTTTATCAACACCATAAAACTCTATCATATAGTTTTTTGCCGGATTGTTGATAACTTCGATAATATAACTATAACTAAGCGGAGTTAAATTTAACCCTAAGCGCATATAATTAATAGTCTCACAAATAGCTTGTGTGCTATTAATTAGCGTTCCATCCATATCAAAAATTATAACTTTACTCATAAATCTGACCTTTATGCTTATCTTTTTTATAGCTTTTTGAATTTTTGAGCTTTTCGAGTGAATTGGCAGCCTTTAAAAGCATCGCCTTATCATCTATGGCAATGACTAAATTTACAAACTCACAAAGTGATTTTGCATATGGTTGATCAAGATAAACTGGCTCTATTTTAGCTAAAATTTCTGCATTTTTTTCTACTAGCGTGCGAAATTTAATACTATCATAGTCATCACGCTTTAGATTTCTTATAACTAATTTAGCAAATTTTTCAAGCCCTCGTAGGTATTTAACTCGCTTTACTTTGTCATTCATGGTTTTACTATATCTAGCCCTTTTTGTGTAGCTAAAAGCATACCACCAGAGAGATTTATCACATCTTTATAGCCATTTTGAACTAGCAATTCAGAGGCTCTTAGACTACGTACTCCACTTCGACAAATTATAGCAATTTTCTTATTTGGATCGATTTTCTCCTTGATATTTTCTAGAAATTTCTCATTAAATTCACCATTGTTATCAGTTAAATTTACTAAAATAGCACCCTTTAAAACGCCCTGCTTCCACTCATTTGGAGTTCTAATATCGATAATCTGTATACTATTATCACTCATTACACTCTTATCAATATCTATAGAAATATATTTAGCCATCGCCATCGAAGTTGCAAAAAACATTACTATTAACACCTTTATCATTTAATTTGCCTTAAATTTGATTTAACCTTTGTAGTAACTCATTAGGACTAATTAATCCAGTAATTTGAGATTTTAGCTCACCATTATTATATATTAATAAAACTGGAGGTCCATAAATTTGATACTCTCTCATTAGCTCCTCATTTTCTGGGCTTGATTGGCTTAAATCAATCTTTATTAGTATAAACTCATTAAGCTTCTTAGCCACATCGCTTTGGATCAAAACATTACTTTCAAGCTCTTTACAATTGACACACCAACTCGCCCAAAAATCTATCAAAATTGGCTTTTGACTAGATTTTATAATCTCTTTTAGCTCTTTTAAATTGGTTACATATTTAAAATTAATATTACTTTTATCTTGCGTAATTAGCAAACTTGATTTTAAATTTGATCCAAATTTACTTACACTAAAGTCAATAACTATCACCATACTAATAGCAAAGATTATAAGCATTACTCCTTTTATTGCGCGTTGAATTATACTGCTAGCATTTTCAAACGCACCCAAAATCACAGCTAAAATAACACCTAAAACGCCCTGCCCTAGCAACGAAATTTCATCGCCAATTACAGGCGAAATAATCCAAAGCGCCATCGCAAGCATAATAAAGCCAAATATAATCTTAATTTTTACCATCCACTCACCTGGCTTTGGTAAAACCCTACCTCCGCCAAGCCCAATAGCTAAAAGTGGAAGCCCCATACCTAAACTCATTACAAATAAAGATAATCCGCCAACAACAATATCTCCGCTATTTGCGATATAAAGTAACGCTCCAGCTAGCGGTGCTGCCACGCATGGTCCTAC
>JAFVMP010000033.1 GCA_017506845.1 Campylobacter sp. | reverse complement strand
TTAAGTGGTGGGTTTACCAGGACTCGAACCTGGGACCATCCGGTTATGAGCCGGATGCTCTAACCAACTGAGCTATAAACCCACTTGAAATAAGAGTTGAAATTATACAGAATAATTCCTTAAATCTATATAAAACAACTCTAAAAATTAAAATTAGACTAGATAAATTTATCTTTAAAGCTGACTTTGTTTATCTTTCATTTTATTAAATTCATCATCAATAACAGATAAATTTGGCTCTTGAGACATCTTTTTGAGCATATTGTTGTAGCGATTAACCAGCCAAATAACAAGAGATGATAATACAAATCCTGGAAGTAACTCATAAACTACACTTGATAACCCAAATAGTATCCATAATAAAACAGTTACACCACCGGTTATAATACCAGCTAGAGCTGATAACGCACTCATATGGCGTGAATATAAGCTAAATAATAGCACAGGCCCAAAGCTCGCACCAAATCCAGCCCACGCATTACCCACAACTCCAAGAACTGTATCACTAGAATTAAATCCTATAATTGTAGCAATCACAGCTACAATTATAACCGAAATTCGCCCCGTCAATACCTGAGTTCTATCGCTTACATCGTGTTTATAAAAAGCAAAGATAAAATCTCTAGTAACAGAACTAGCGCTAACTAAAAGCTGAGATGATATAGTGCTCATAATGGCTGCTAAAACTGCTGAAATAATCACACCTACTATAAATGGATGAAATAAAGTATCACCAAGCTTTAAAAATACAGTCTCTGGATCTGATAGCGTAATGCCATTTTGTGTAAAATATACAAAACCTATAAGCCCACTAGCCATCGCACCAACTAAGCCAATAACCATCCATGAAATTCCAATGCGTCTAGCTGAGCTAAGCTCTTTAGCATCTCTAATAGCCATAAACCGTACAATAATATGTGGCTGACCAAAATAACCAAACCCCCAAGCCAAAAGCCCCAAAATACCTAAAAATGTCTGTCCGGCAAAGATATTTAAATGATCATAATTTGCTGCGTGACTATACTCATTTAAAAGCGCGAAAAAGCTTGAGCCTTCTGGAATATCAATACTAAAATATGCTACTAATGGGATACAGACCAACACTAAAAACATTAAAATACCTTGAAATGCATCAGTTAGACACACAGCCTTAAATCCACCAAAAAATGTATAAAATACCACTATACATAGAGTTACTGCAGCACCAAGAGCAAAATCTAAACCAAAAAAGCTCTCAAATGTCTTGCCTCCTGCGATGATACCACTACTTACATAAAGCGTATAAAATACCAAAATAAAAATTCCTGAAATTATGCGTAAGACTTTTGTTTTATCCTTAAATCTATTTTCTAAATAGTCTGGTATTGTAATACTATCACCAGAAATTTCAGTATATACCCTAAGCCTACTGGCTAAGTACTTATAATTTGCCCATGCACCAATGCTAAGTCCTATAGCAATCCATGCATTACAAATTCCACTTAGATATAACGCTCCAGGAAGTCCAAGCAACATCCAACCGCTCATATCGCTAGCACCAGCACTAAGTGCAGTCATAAATGGCCCTAAAGAGCGATTATCTAGCAAGTACTCATTTAAATTTGACTTTTTATTATAAGCTAGGCGACCAATCACCAAAAGCACCGCAAAATATAGCCCAATAGCTAAATAGGTAGTAAAATCCAAATTCTCTCCTTATTTACTGTTTTTTTTCTTTAAATATTTTTCATCTATATAACCCATATCTGCAAGCTTGTCAAAAATTCTAGCAAGTATAGGTCCAGCCGCACCTCCACCGCTTGCACCATGTTCTACTAATACAGTTACTATATATCTAGGATTCTCATATGGAGCATATCCTGTCATCCATGCATGTGAGCGCTCATAATACTCCATATCAGCCTCTTTGATTCTTTCTTTATCCTCTTGACTGATACCTACTACTTGAGCAGTACCTGATTTAGCCGCTATGGTAACCTTTGATGGGCTTAATACTCTAAATCCTGTACCGCCTGGAATATTAGCTACTGCATGCATTCCTTCTCTTATATATTTTAGAGCTGATTTTTCTTTTTGGCTTAAAATATCTCTAGCATGCCACTCTTGAGGCACTCCATTGATACTACCAATAAAATGCGGTGTAACATCATGCCCCATTGCAAAAATTGCCGTATCTCTAGCTACTTGCATAGGAGTCGCTAAGAAGCTACCCTGACCTATACTGGTATTAATAGTATCACCTTGATACCATGGCTGATTTAATCTCATCTTTTTCCACTGAGCATCTGGAACAATTCCTATATACTCATTTGGTAGATCAACCCCAGTTTTAACTCCAAAACCATAGCGTCTAAGAACTGGCGCCATAATATCAATTCCTACATTATATGCCCCACGATAAAAATATGTATCACAGCTATCACGCAAAGCCTCGACTATAGTCATCATCTCAGAGCCATAATTTTTCCAATTTCTAAATTTTCTATCACCTAGCTCAAGATATGGATCACAAAGTATCCGTGATGTTGGCGCATATTTTCCACTCTCAAAAAATGCCATACCCATCGCCATCTTTACAACACTTCCAGGTGGATATAGTGCATTTATTAATTTATTAGTAAATGGATGATCTGGATTATTCATCATCTCATTCCAATCGCTTTGACTAATACCAGTTACAAATTGATTCAAATCATACTCTGGCAAGCTTGCTGCTGCTAAAATAGATCCATCAATTCCATCCATAACTACTACCGCACCAGCTGGACGATCAAAAGCTTGATATAGGTACTTTTGTAATTCCAAATCAATAGTTAAAGATATATCAGTGCTGCTTGGCTTAATATAACCAATCTCTTCTACAACCTTATTTAGTGCAGTAACCTTGGTAGTTCTTTGACCTTCTACTCCTTGTAAAATTTCATTATAATAGCGCTCAATTCCACTACGACCTGTATAGTTAGTCAGTTTTGAAAGCGGATTTGCCTCTATATCTTTTAAATTTGCTCTACCAACATATCCAATAACATGGCTAGCTAACTCACCTAGTGGATAATGACGGATAGAAACTGGATTTACCGAGGTATTTTCACGCAAATTTAGCCTAGCAAAATGTGGTAAAACTCTATCATAATCTAAAAAATTTACAACATTTACAAAATCTTGTGAGTAAGGAGAGTCGTTTTTGATATACTCTCTTTTTAGCTTTGTAGCATTTAAATCTGGAAACACTGAGATTATAAAGTTTATCTCATCATCTAATACTTTTAAATTTCGTCTTAAATGTGGCTTAATAGAGATCTCAAATCCTAATTTATTTACTGCTAAAGGCTGGCCATTTTTATCTAAAATTTGACCACGAACCGGAGCAATATCTTCAGTTTTTATGGCATTTTTTTCGGCAATCTGCTCATAATACTCATTTGATTTAATACTTAAATAATAGATACGAGTAAGCAAAATAATCCATACAAGAGCGATAATTCCATATACAATAGTTAGTCTCATAGCACCCGCCCTCTAAATATTACAAGTGCTATTAGTGATTCTATCGCAGCATATAGCAAATACTCATAGCTTAGCTCAAGGCGAGGCTGATTAAGTATATAAAGTACAATATTACTCATAGCCAAGGTAAGAATATAGCCTGAAAATACATATATAGTGATTAATAGCTTTCTCCATTTGATATTTGTCTTTAGCCAATCATCAAGAAGATGGTAAAATAACAACCATGCTAAAAGCACCGAGCAAAACTCAAATCCATTTAATTGTTCAGCAAAGAATAAAAAGGCTACAGTTAGATACCATCTTTTATCTTTTACCCCAAGCGTTCGCTCAATCTCATCACTAAGGATTATTAAATAAGCAAAAAATATCCCTATAAGAGATGGTAAAAATAGCGATGTTAAACTAAATATCTCATAGCCTATAACAGATATACAAAAAAGGCTAAATCTTAGAGATTCTGAATTAGTGCTATTTCGTTGCATACTGGAAAGTGTTTGCATTTTATGCAATCAGCCCAAATTTTTTGCGCTGGAAGCTTCTCTTTAGAAATTTCTTCAAACCCTAAGTTTTTAAAAAATTCACTTCTATAAGTAAGAGTAAAAACTTGAGCAATCTCAAGCTCTCTAGCTTGAGCTAATAAGGCATTTACTAGTCCACTACCTACGCCTTTGCCTCTATAAGCTCCATCAACTATCAAGCTTCTAACCTCAGCTAAATTTGCTGCGTGAATATGAAGAGCGCTATATCCAATGAGCCTATCATCATCAAAGGCAAGTGTATATGAGCGAATATTTGTCGCTATTTCATCATCACTTCTAGGCAAAATCACCCCATTTTCAATCTCAGGGCGAACCAAAATCTGCATACTAGCTATATCTTTTAATCTTGCTTTTTTATACTCTATCATTTTACACCAAATACTGCATTATATATCGCTTTTGTCGCTTTATCTATACCGGTTTTTTTACTACTTGAGACCAAAATCGCAGCTGGATCAATCTTTAAAACAGCTGACTTTTGACTCTGATTTAGTTTATCTGATTTTGTGTAAATATTTAATACATTCTGGTCAGGTCGGACAAATTCATTTAGATACAAACCAAGATTTTCATCTTTTTGCAGCCCCGCATGTCTAGAATCTATCAAATGGATAAAAGCCTTTATACTAATACGCTCACGCAAATATCTATCTAGATTTTTTTGCCATGCATTATGCATACTTTTACTAACTTTAGCATAACCAAACCCAGGTAAATCTACAAAAATCAATGGAACCTTATCCTCACCATTATCGACTATAACCTCAAAATAGTTAATTAGCTGAGTTTTACCTGGTGTAGAGCTAGATTTAGCCAAGCCATGGTGATTAGTTAGTGCATTAATAATAGAGCTTTTACCAACATTACTACGCCCTAAAAACGCCACTTCACTTATACCAAACTCAGGAGAATCATCAACTCCTTGAGCTGAGAGTAAAAACTTAGCACTTACAATTCTCATTTATCTTCTACCTGAAATATAAATTTAACTGGCTTTTTATCCTTGCTTTTGACGCTATAAACACCTTTTAACTGATCTACTATAATTTCATCACCAAAAATTTTCTTATCACTATCAACTTCATGCAAAAATGCACTACCTTTTAAGGTGTAAATTTGCCCTTTTGGCTCATAGGTTAGCAAATCGCCACTACCATTATACTTTTTACCATCTAGTAAGATACTAAATTTAGCATCACTTATTGCCTCATATTTTTGCGGTTTTCGATTTTTATCAAAGTAAATTTTAACACGATTTGCCGTTAATGTATCGCTTTTACCTTTTTTAATTAATACATTACCTACAAGTTCTCCAAGTCCTACTTTCTCATCAGCATAGAAGCTATCAGCGCTTACTTCTACTTGATTTGCGTAACTAAAGCTATAAATCATCGCCACAGCTACAAAAGCTCTAATTATCTGTAAAACCAACCTTTAACTCCTTTTGCTGTTATATGATTACTATCAAGTGCATATATCACGCTTTTTCCTACTATTTTATCACTATTTTGCAATAATTCAAATGGAACACTGCTTAATAATGTTTTCTCCATCATTAGATACTGAATTTCACTAGAGTTGTAGCGCAAATTGGTATCTAAATTTAGATATCTCACATCGCCAAAAAATGTTATATTATTATCTTTATAAATAGCCTCATTTGAGGTGATGTTGTGTCTATCTTTTTGGATAAAGGTAACATTTGGCTGAATAAATTCATTATAATCATCATAGGCTATAACACTTTTAGATGTAAATTTAGCATATGTATTTGTAGCATTTATCTCATAGCTTATAACTCCATCTGCTTGCATATTTGCTACCTTTATACTGTTACTTTGTAGGCTCGCTTCATATGGGTTTTGTAACATTAACGCCACTACGCTCATACTAAAAAGAGCCACAACAAAATAAAAAATTTTTATAGCCAACGCCCAATCCACTCATCACGTAAATTTTCTCTATCAATGATAATTTCTATCATCTCTCTAACTGCGCCATGACCGCCATTTTTACTTAATTTTATATCTGGAGTAAGTGCTTCAAAAGCATCATTTGGTGCAAAACTAATAGCTACATTTTTTAACAATTTCATATCATTTAAATCATCGCCAATAGCAGCTGCATTTTCTAAGCTTAGTCCTTCTAATTCTAAAATCTCTTTAGCCTTAGCAAGTTTATCACTTACACCTTGAAAACAATACTTAATCTCTAGCTCTTTTGCTCTATCAGCTACGATTTGAGAGCTTTTACCTGTAATTATGGCCGAAATTTTACCCATACGATTCCACTGTTGTATGGCAAATCCATCTTTTACATCAAATCTTTTAAATTCATCAGATAAATTAGTCTTATAAAGACCACCATCACTCATACATCCATCAACATCTAAAAATATTATCTCTATCATAATACGCCTTTGGTGCTTGGAATTCCTATCTTATCATTTTTAGCCACAGCTCTACGAAATGCCACAGCAAAAGCCTTAAATGTAGCTTCTGCTATATGGTGAGAGTTTGTACCTCTTTGCTTGATTATGTGCAAGGTAATGCCTGAATTCATTGCAAGTGCTCTAAAAAACTCCTCTACAAGCTCACTATCAAAGTTCCCAATCTTTGGATTCATCTGCGACTCATAGACCAAAAATGCTCTATTAGATAGATCCAAAGCACACTCCACAGCAGCTTCGTCCATTACAACAACTGCATTGCCGTATCTCTCCACGCTACCAAGCGGATATAGAGCTTCCTTGATAGCTTGACCTAGTACGATACCGCAATCTTCTACGCTATGGTGATCATCTATATGTAAATCACCTTTGCAATAAAGCTTAATATCCATTAAAGAGTGCTTTGCAAGTGCAGTTAGCATATGATCAAAAAATCCAATACCAGTATCTATATCACTATTACCACTTCCATAAATTTCAAGCTCTAAACTAATATCAGTCTCTTTTGTTTTTCTTTGTTTTTTTATCATTATATTTCCTAATCTCTAGCTATAAATGCACCTTTAAACTGACCACTAGATATGAAGTCACGAGCCTCAGCTTCACTTCTAAATCCTGTTAAGAATACTCTATAAATTGGCTCACCATTTAAACTATACTCACGAACTGTTGTTTTATAAATTCCGTTTGTATTATCATATTGAGTTTTATAGGTATTTGCTCCAGCAAGGCGTCTAAATGCACCAATTTGCACCATAAAATTACCACCTGTATATGTATGTGTTTTGGCTGTTCTATTAACTGGAGTTTCAATCTGTCCATAAAATCCAATAACTTCTAATTTAACAGGAGCTGTACCATCGGCTATCATACTAATCTCAGTAGCAGCTGCTTTAGATAAATCTATAATTCTACCAGCGACAAATGGCCCTCTATCATTGATTCTAACCGTTGTAGTTTTACCATTTTTTAAGCTTGTAACTTTAACCATTGTATTCATTGGCAAGGTTTTATGAGCTGCAGTTAGAGCATGCATATTATATGTTTCGCCATTGCTTGTTTTTTTGCCATGAAAATTTGGCCCATACCAACTAGCAATACCTGTGGCTGTATCACCTACTTCTACTACTGTTGGGTAATATGTTTTACCATTTATGGTATATGGTCTCATTGTTGCTTCTTGATTGCTAGCACCACCATTTGGTATAGTTTCAAAATCTGAACCTGAGTAGTTTGAACCATATCCTGAGCCTAAATAGCCACCTGAATACCCTGAACCTGAGTAGTGCGGGATACTCTTTGTAGAACATCCGCTAAATAATGCACCCGCTAGCGCTATAACTGATAATTTAGTGAGGTATGACAAGATTTTCTCCTATTGCTAATTTCATATTTGTTTTGCTATTTGCCTTTATAATTTCATCTACTTCTACGCCAAATTTACGTGAAATCATTCCAAGTGTATCACCCTTTTTAACCTGATACTCATAGATTGTTTTAGCATTTGCTGGGACGGCAAGTTTATAGTTTGATTTTATCTTACTTACATTATTATACTCTTTAATATCGCTTGCTTTAATATTTAACTTTTTAGCAATAATTTCAAAAGTATCACCCTTTTTGGTATTATAGATTTTAGTTTTTGGGCCTATTTTATAGTTTGCTATAAATTCCTCTTTTTTAATAGTTGGGATATAAATATAGTATTTATCTCTATTTGGTGGGGTAAAACTATATCTTAAATGCGTATTGTATTGGCTTAATTTCTCTATGCTAAACCCTATAGTAGATGCCACATCACGCAGGCTAATTCCACCTGGAATATCTACTTTTTCAATGCCTATATATGTAGCTGAATTTAGCATTGAACTATCTTTTGAGATTAGAAAATCACTATCATTTGCCACATATGCCATCATTATAATTTTACGTAGATAATCTCTGCTTTCTAACGGAAGGTACTTTTTCTTTGGGTTTAAAAGCACCATTATATCATCACTTCCAGCTAATTTTATAGCTTTGCTTAATTTTCCCTCTCCTGCATTGTAAGCTAAAATAGCTAGATACCACTTGCCAAACCTATCTTTTAATCTTTCTAAATAATCAATAGCAGCATGTGTAGCTTGCAATGGATCTCGCCTTTCATCTACATACTTATCAACTTCTAAATTATGCAGCTTTGCAGTACTAGGGATAAACTGCCAAATTCCAGCTGCTTTAGCTCCAGAGGTTGCTCTATTTGATAACTTAGATTCTACAATAGCCAAATATAATAAAAAATCTGGAGCATTTCGCTCTTTTAAGACATCTTTTATTATAGCAGCATGCTTATACTCTTTAGTTATTGTATTTATAAATTCTTTCTTTGTCATATCCATTCGAACATTTTTAAGTCGTAAAAAATGCTCATCGTTTATATATTTTGGGTCAATATCAAGCTCTTTTAATACCCTAATTTCTTTTTGAAAATTATCATCTGAAACCATAAACCCAAATGAGCAACTACAGCTTAAAAGTATAAATAAAACTATGGCAAATATTCTCATCTCTCTCCTTAAATTCCAAATAATCTATTTGCATTTTGCGTTGTAATACTCTCAACATCGCTCCTGCTAAGTCCTAAAATATCAGCCATTTTATCAGCTACATATGTCGTAAATGCTGGCTCATTTCTTTTGCCTCTGTGAGGTTCAGGCGTAAGATATGGCGCATCAGTTTCAAGCACAAGTCTATCAAGTGGGATTTTAGGTAAAATTTCAACTAATTTTTTTCCATTTTTAAAAGTTAAAACGCCACCTATTCCATAATAAAATTTACTGCTTAATTCAAGCAAGATAGGACTAGCATTAAAACAATGCAAAACTCCGCCAACTAGCCTATCTTCATACTCTTTTAAAATTTTTAGACTATCCTCGTTTGCATCTCTAATATGCACAATAAGCGGCAAACCAAGCTCCACAGCTAATTCAATTTGACTGATAAAAGCCTCTTTTTGTTTGGCTTTATAACTATCTATATCTGTTGCTGGTAGTCTAAAATAGTCTAGTCCACACTCGCCTATAGCTATACATTTTGACTCTTTAGCAAATTTACGCAAAATATCTATATCATACCCATCGATTTCATATGGATGCACTCCAGCAGCAAAGTATATATTTTCATTTGAATTTGCTATTTCTAACGCTTTTGGCAGATCATTTATATCTGCTCCTGGAATTATAATCTTTTGCACTCCGCTATCAAATGCACTTTTTATTACGCTACTAATATCATCAAATCTAGCATCATCTAGATGACAATGTGTATCTATAATCATAAAATTTCTACCCTATTTTTACCATTTAATTTTGCTTTTGTTAAAGCTTTATATCCTATATTTATTGCTTGATCAATTTTGAGCGAATTATCAAAAAGACAAACTCCTACTGAAATAGTTGGGCGAATAGCTGAGGCGACTACTAAATTTGCCACCTTTGATCTAATTTGCGCCATAATTCTTACACTCTCATCAAAGCCAACTTTATCTAAAATCACACCAAATTCACCACCACTAAGGCGTGCTACAATCATTCCCTTTAGCTCGCTTCTAAGAATAGATGCTACATGCGCTATAACTCTATCGCATAGATCAAAGCCAAATTTAGCATTTATATCTCTTAATTCATCAATATCTACAATAGCGATACTAAATTCTGCTTTTTGCTCTGCTAAATTTTTTACATAATTAAAAAAATAACGCCTATTAAATAACTTTGTTAATGGGTCATATTTTTTATATAGTTCGATATTAATCTCATCTTGCATAGCTTTTAGATTACTATCAACTCTATATATAATCTCCTCTTTACTAAAAGGCACAGAGATAAAATCATTTGCACCATTTTTTAGAAATTTTGCCGCCACATCATTATCGCTAGCTGCTACTACGATTAGGCCTAGATGATTTTTATTTTTATTTTGGCGAATTTGACGCATTAAATCAAATCCATTAATAACTGGCATATTATAGGCTGTTAAAATTAGTTTAATATCTGGATTATCCTCTAAATAATTTAACGCCTCCTCTCCATGTGCTGCAGTAAAAACTTTATAAAGTTGCGAATTTAAAATCTCTTTTAGCTGATTTCTCACGCTCATAGATGGTTCTACTATCATAACCTTATAACTACGATTTCTACATAGTCTATTAATTGTTTCAAAGATATAATTAATCGCATCAAGATTATCTTTTACTACATAATCAACAATATTTTTTTGTATAAAGAGCTTTTTTAAATTCTCATCTACACTACCAGTTAAAATAATAGCTAAGATATTTTTAGATAGTACATAATCAACCACTTCACCATCTGGTGCATCAGGTAAATTAATATCAAGTAAAGCAATAAAAAAGTCATCATTTTCCTCAATAGCCTCAATCGCCTCTGCGTAACTATGTGTTACTACGATATCCATATCAACATGTGCGTTCATCTTTTTGGCTATTAGCTTAGCTAAGGCTTTATTATCCTCGACTATAAGGACTCTCTCACGCATGATAACCCCATCTTAATTTAATATTCAAAGCCTTGATTATACTCAAATTAGACTTTAACACTCATTAAAGCAATAACTTCTTAGCAAATTCAGTTGCCTCTTGTGTTATACTCTCGCCACTTATCATACGCGATAACTCCATTACTCTTTCATCAATATTTAACTCTTTTGCAGTAGAGCCTTTTAAGCTTTTTTGTACTAAAAAATGGTGATGAGCTTTAGAGCTAAGTTGTGGCTGATGTGAAATAGCAAAAATTTGATATAAGCTTGATAGTTCTATCAATACATTTGCAATACTCATAGCCTCTTTACCACTTAGATTAGCATCTATCTCATCAAGGATTAATACTCCTCCACCAAGACCACTAATCTTAGCTTCACTAGCGATAAAAGCTAATCTTAAACGATTTATCTCACCGCTACTTAGAGTTTTTAAATTTGAACTATTTAAATTTATATCTACTAAATCAGAGCCGTTTATATCTAAATTTTTACTATTTAAATCCATATCAATCCTATCCATATATAGATCTTTTAAATAGCTATTTATCATAGTTTCTAACTCTTTTATAGCTTTAAAACGCTCTTTTGTTATAGCTTCTGAAGAGCTTTTAAGCTCATTTGATAATTTTGTAAATTTAGATACTAAATCAGACTTTTGAAACTCTATATTCTCATAATGAGCTAGCTCACTCTTTCTTTTTTTTAATATCTCTAGACACTCTTCTATACTTCCATATCGTTTTATTAGAGCATTTAGACTCTCTATACGATCTAAAATCTCCTCAATATCCAATCCTTCAAACTCATCAAAATCCACACTACTTCTAGCTATTTTAAGCTCATTTAAAGCATCGCTAAAAAATCCACTATCAATCTCGCTAATATGCAAAGCGTCCATTACTGCTTTCTCATAGGCAAATATCGCTTCAGCCCTACTCCAAGCCTCTTCTATCTTATCTTTTTTACTAAGACGCTTTTTAATAGCATTAAGCTCTTCAAATTCGCCTACTTTTGGAGAAACTTGCTCAATTTTTTCTATCTCAAATTTAGCAAAATCTCTAAGCTCATCAATCTTTTTTTCCTCTTCATTTATCTTATCCAGATCTTTTTTAACACTCAAAAATTCACCAAATTTCTCTTTAAATTTGATTAAATTCTGATTATGATTTTTAGATTTTTTACTAGCTAAAATATCTAAGAGATTAAGTAATCTACTATTTTCAAACTCTGTAATATCTCTAGCGCTTAAATATTTTAAATGGCGACTAGCAACTAAATTTAATTTTTTTTTAGATATCGATTGATTATTTATAAAATATCTCGTGCTTTTATCTTTTAAAAGCTTAAAGCAGTTTATATCATCTTCTTCTATCCCAAACTCATCTAATCCCAACTTGCACTCTACATCAGCCTCAATGAGTCTAGCCTCACTATCTTTATAACCAAAAACACTTAAAATTGCCCCCATTAAGACACTTTTACCCGCACCACTAACGCCAGTAAATACACTTAGTCCATTACCAAATTTTAACTCTAATTCATCAAAACTTAAATAATCTTTTAGATAAAGTCTCTCTATCACTGGTGCCCCCATCTTAATTTCTCTTTTAACACACCAAAGTAATCCCTGCCTTGATGTCTAAGTAGATTAACTCTAATATCACTAACGCTAATATCTACACTATCAAATTCAATCAAATCCAATCTATCTTGACCATCTATTAGCACCACTACATCATCATTACTTCTAAACTCCAATCCAAACTCTTTAGGCAAGACAAGCGGTCTTTGAGTTAGACTATGAGAACAAATTGGAGTTACGCTATATGCATCGCATAAAGGGTAGATAATTGGCCCGCCAGCGCTCATATTATATGCAGTTGAACCCATCGCAGAGCTAACTATCACCCCATCACCAAAATATGAATTAAAATGCTTTGAATTTAAAAACGCATCAATATGCGATGTAGTATCTATCTTTTTACGCATTAAAACTATATCATTAAAGGCGAGTTTGGTAGTAATTTTACCATTTTTATTAAAATTTGCCCTAAGCATATATGGGCGTTCAACATCATAAATTCCAGCCAAAAATTGATCTAAAAATCCACCAAATCCATCTAGAGTTGAATCAGTCAAAAATCCCAAATGCCCAGTATGCACACCATATACATAAGCTCCACTCCTAGCTGCCTTGCGACATGTAGCAATAAAATTACCATCGCCACCTAAAGAGATGATAACTCTAGCTCTTTTAGTTAGCTCATCAAACTCATATCCTTGCACGCCAAGACTACTAGCTACATGCGATTCAAATATAACATCAATTGAGCGACTTTTAATAATCTTAATAATTTTAACTAAGGCATCTTTTTGCTCTATTGGGTCTCTTGTTGTAATTGCTATAGTATTTAAATTTTTATGAATTTCAGACATAATACTCTCCAAAAATCAAAATTCTACACAAAAAAATATAATATAAAGTATATCTAAAAGCCTAAATTTAACTTTAGCTAATTACTAATAAAAATCTCTAATAAAAGTTTTATAAAATTTAATGTATAATGGCGGCTTTTTATAAACGAAAGGATTAATATGCGGAGTCATTACTGCACCGACTTAGACGCAAAAGATATCGGTAAAAGCGTGAGTCTATGTGGTTGGGTAAATTCATATCGTGACCACGGCGGCGTTATATTTATAGATCTGCGTGATAGAAGTGGACTTATACAGCTTGTATGCGATCCAGCAGATAGTAAATCAGCTCACGATATAGCTTCAAAAGTTAGAGATGAGTATGTTTTAAGAGCTAGTGGAAAAGTAAGAGCCAGAGGCGAAGGACTAGTAAATCCAAGATTAAAAACTGGCCAAATAGAGGTAGTAATCGATGAGCTAATCATTGAAAATGAGAGCGCTCCACTGCCTTTTGTCGTTGGTGATAATAATGTCGGCGAAGATATCAGGCTTAAATATCGCTTTTTAGATTTAAGAAATGAAGAGAGCCTAAATAAATTCCAACTTCGCTCTAAAGCTAGTATAGCTTGTAGAAATGCATTAGATAGACTTGGATTTTTAGAAGTTGAGACTCCTATGCTTACTCGTGCTACACCAGAGGGTGCTAGAGATTATCTAGTTCCTAGTCGCGTACATCCTGGTGAGTTTTACGCACTTCCTCAAAGCCCACAACTATTTAAACAACTTTTAATGTGTGCTGGATTTGATAAGTATTTTCAAATTGCAAGATGTTTTAGAGATGAGGATTTAAGAGCTGATCGCCAACCTGAATTTACTCAAATAGATGTTGAGATGAGTTTTTGCGATCAAGAAGATGTAATTAAAGTTGGTGAAGAGGTATTAAAAGATATATTTGCAGCTTGTGGTCACCAAATCCAAACTCCATTTAAAAGAATGAGCTATAAAGATGCTATGGAACTTTATGGTAGCGATAAGCCAGATCTTAGATTTGATCTAGCTATGATTGATGTGATTGATATCTTTGCTAAATCAAATAATGAAATTTTTAGCACTCCAGCACAAGATCCACACAAAAATAGAGCCAAAGCTATTAAAGTTCCAAATGGCGATAATATCTTTAGTAAGCGTCAAATGCAACGCTTTGAAGAGTTTGTACGCAAATTTGGTGCTAAAGGTCTAGCATTTATCCAAATAAAAGATCCAAAAGATACAGCCGGACAAGATAACTGCGTAAATTTTGATGGACTTAGCCTAAAAGGGCCACTAGTTAGATTTTTTGATCCAAGCGATCTAAAAGAGCTAGTTTCTAGAATAGATCTTAAAATCGGAGATGTTGTATTTTTTGGTATCGGAGATAAAAAGACAGTTCTAGACTATATGGGAAGATTTAGAATTTTCTTAGCTGGTGAGTTAGGAATTATAGATGAAAAAGCACTAGAGTTCTTATGGGTAGTAGATTTTCCTATGTTTGAGCAAAATGATGATGGAAGCTACTCAGCTATGCATCACCCATTTACAATGCCAAACAATCCAGACGAGCCAAATTTAGAAGATATCACAAGTATCGCTTATGATGTTGTACTAAATGGTGTAGAACTAGGTGGCGGAAGTATTAGAATCCATAAAAATGATATCCAACAAAAGGTCTTTAAACTTCTTAAAATTGATGAAGAAGAACAAAAAGAGAAATTTGGCTTCTTATTAGATGCGCTTAGCTTTGGTGCGCCTCCACATGGTGGATTTGCCATTGGTTTAGATAGG
>JAFVMP010000032.1 GCA_017506845.1 Campylobacter sp. | reverse complement strand
CGCCTCATCTCCAATCACTCTAAGCTCATTTCTAGTAGCATTATCACGCAATTGACGCTCACGCACATTAATAAGCGGTCTAATCACTATCACGCCATTTTTAGCAGTATATTTTGGTGCTAGAGTTCTCATAGCTCCATTATATGTAAAATTCATAAAAAAACTCTCTACAGCATCATCTAAATGATGTCCAATAGCAAGCTTATTAAATCCATTAGCTAATGCATATGTATAGAGATATCCTCGTCTCATACGGCTAAAAAAGCTACAAAAACTTGAATTTTTACGAATTTTATCTTTACTAATCTCAAATATAGAGCTATCAATTACGCTATGCTTGATTCCATGAGCCTTGCAATGCTGAGTTAAATACTCATAATTTTCACCCATTCCATAGCTTAGCGTTACTGCTTCAAATTCAAATTTATCAGGAGTTACATTTTGAAAATGCTTAAGAATATGTGCCAAACTAAGGCTATCTTTACCGCCACTTAAACCCAGCAAAATCTTATCGCCTTTTTCAAACATCTTGTACTTAGCGTTAGTTTGGCCAACTTGTCTAATTAATTTTTTGCTTAGTTCTATCATATATTTTTTACCATTTCTAGAACAAATTTAGCCGATTTATCTGCTGCTTGAGTTAAAAATGTATCAAAATCAACCTCTGCTTTACCGCCAGCTTCATCGCTAATAGCTCTAAGCATACAAAATCCAACACCAAGAGCAGCACAAACTTGAGCAACGCTTGCCCCTTCCATCTCTACAGCATCAGCTTTAAAAGTAGATTTTATCCACTCTTTTCTTTCTTCATTGCAGATAAATTGATCGCCAGTAGCAACTACTCCACCAATTAAACCAATACCTAAAGAATCAGCCACCTTTTTAGCTACACTATTTAGATTCTCGTCGCTATTTTCAAAAATATTAATTCCAGGCACATAACCATGTGGATGTCCAAAAGCTGTAATATCTAAATCATGCTGAGCTGTAGTAGTGGCATATAGCATATCACCGATCTTTAAATTCTCATTTAAAGCACCAGCAACGCCAGTAAATATCAGCTTTTCGCAACCAAATTTCTCAACTAAAATTGTTGCAGTTAAAGCTGCATTGACTTTGCCAATCTTTGAATAAGCTATTACTAATTCATGATTGCCACACTGTGCTTTATAAAATGAATTTCTAGCATAATCAATCTTTTGATAATCACCAACTGCTTTTAGCAAAAACTCAATCTCTTCACTCATAGCCCCAAGGATAGCAATTCTCATCTTAACGCCTCTAAAGTTTCATTGAGTGAGCTTAAATTTGTAATACTATATGTTGGTTTATCGCAGATTTTTTTATTCATTCCTTTTAATACGCTTGCACCAAATTCAATAAAACAATCAATCTCATCAACATAATTTTTTACACTATTTTGATATAAAACTGGGCTAGTTAATTGAAGTTTTAATAATTCTAAAGCCTCTTTTTTAGTAGTATAAGTCTTAGCTGTAACATTTGAAATTACTGGGGCAAACTCATCGCTTAGTAAATTTTCAAGTTCATTAGCAAGCTTTATACTAGCATTTTGAAGTAAAGGACAGTGACTTGCTACGCTCATATCAAGCAGCATTGCTCTTTTAGCTCCAGCAGATTTAAACTCATCTACAGTTGCTTGAAGATCACTTCTAATTCCAGCTACTACTATTTGACCATCACAGTTATAATTTGCTGCCCAAATTTGCTTATTACTATTTTTACAGATCTCTTCAACTTTTTCATTACTAAGACCTAAAATCACCATCATTCCAGCGCCAATTTCTGCACAATCTTGAGCCATAAATTTACCACGCAAATTTACAACTTTAATAGCATCTAAAGGTTTAATCGCTCCACTTACACTAAGAGCGCTAAACTCACCTAAAGAGTGTCCAAAGCTAAGCTCTGGTTTTAAATTTAATTGACTTTTAAACGCTTCAAAACACATTAATGAGTTTAACACAATTGCTGGTTGGGTAAATTCAGACTCACCTAATTTATCATTAGCTTCAAAGAGTAAAGTTTTAAAATCAATACCGCAATACTGACTAGCACTATCTAATAGCTCCTTAGCACTGCTAAATTCATTATATATTTCTTGCCCCATACCAACACTTTGTGAGCCTTGACCAGGGAAAATAAAAGCTACTTTCATATCAAACTCTTAGTGGTGTTTACCGCAGCATCCGCCACCATTTTCATCATGGTGAGCACCATTGCAACACTCATCTTCATCATCATGATGATGGCCATGACCGCCGCAGCCGCCATGACCCCCGCAACCACCATGGCCATGGTGATGTCCATGTCCATGATCGTGACCGCCACAACCACATACATGAGGCATAGCTACAACACCTGTTAGCTCCTCATCAGCATCAGCATCTCTATTTTCTGTAATTTGTACATTAAATTCCAAATCTTTACCAGCGTATGGGTGATTAAAATCTACTGTTACATCATTTTCACCGATAGCTTTTACAGTTACACGAACTGTGCTACCATCTTCTCCCTCACCAAAAAGCTCCATGCCAATATTTAAATCAATTCCTGCAAACTGCTCTTTAGGTAGTACTTGCAAAGCGTTTTCATCATATTCGCCTACGCCTTGGCTAGCTGGAATTTTAATTGTAGCTTTTTGACCAACTTCTAAATTTAAAACACCACTCTCAAGTGCTTCTAAAACTTGATTTTTACCACTTACAAATGCAATCTCTTGACCGCCTATATTTGATTCTAACAGTTCGCCACTATTAGCATCTTTTAACTCATAAAACATTTTAATAACTTTTGACATATCTCTCTCCTAAAATTATTTTCTATTTGGCGCAGCTTTTGCCTCTGCACTATCTGGATAGGCTTGCTTTAATGCTTTATAAAATTTATTAGCACTTTTTGTATCGCCTAT
>JAFVMP010000031.1 GCA_017506845.1 Campylobacter sp. | reverse complement strand
TAGATTAACCTTATTAATATTTAATTTTTTTTGTGCTAAAATATACAATTTATCAATATCAAAAGGCTAAATTTATGTTTGAAACAGTTATAGGATTAGAAGTTCATTGTCAGTTAAATACTAAAACTAAGATATTTTGTGGATGTTCAACTAGCTTTGGAGAAGAGCCAAATACTCATGTTTGTCCAACATGCTTAGCTCTTCCTGGGGCATTGCCAGTGTTAAATTCTCAAGCAGTAAAAAAAGCAATTAGCTTTGGTAAGGCAATAAATGCAACTGTAAATAAAAAGAGTGTTTTTGACCGCAAAAACTACTTCTATCCAGATCTGCCTAAAGCCTATCAGATATCTCAATTTACTATTCCAATTGTAGAAAATGGTGAGCTAATTATCAAAGTTGGCAATGAGAGTAAAAGAATTGGTATTACTAGAGCGCATTTAGAAGAAGATGCTGGCAAAAATAGCCATGAGAGTAAATCTAGTCTTGTGGATTTAAATCGTGCTGGAACTCCGCTTTTAGAGATCGTAAGCGAACCAGATATTAGAAGTAGTGATGAGGCAGTAGCGTATCTTAAAAAACTTCATAGTATTTTAAGATTTTTAAATATTAGCGATGCTAATATGCAAGAAGGCTCTTTTAGATGCGATGTAAATGTTAGCATTAGACCAAAAGGTGATGAAAAGCTATATACAAGAGTTGAGATTAAAAATTTAAATTCATTTAGATTTATTCAAAAAGCTATTGAATATGAGGTAGAGCGTCAGTGCGAAGCATGGGAAGATGGTAGATATGATAGCGAAGTAGTTCAAGAAACTAGACTATTTGATACGACAAAATTAATAACTAAACCAATGAGAAGTAAAGAAGATAGTGCAGAGTATCGCTATTTTCCAGATCCTGATTTATTACCAGTTATTATTCCTGATGAGCTTATGGAAGAGGCTAGTATTTTACCTGAGTTACCAGATGAAAAAAGAGCTAGATATATAAGTGAATTTGGAATAAAAGAGAGCGATGCTGATGTGATAATTAGCAGCTATGAGATGGCAAAATATTTTGAAGATCTAATAGCTGGCGGAAACTCACCAAAATTATGTGTAACTTGGCTTACTGTAGAGCTTTTGGGTAGATTAAAAAATGGTGTAACTATAGAGACAAGTCCAGTTAATAGTGCAAAACTCTCAACTCTATTAAACAGAATAGAAGATGGCACCATCTCACAAAAAGCTGCTAAAGATGTCTTAGATGTAATAATAGAAAGTGATGAAGATATAGATAGCGTGATTGATCGTCTAGGTCTAAAACAAGTAAGTGACGACTCTGCTATATTATCTATCATTGATACAGTATTAGCTGCAAATGAAGATAAAGTAGCTGAGTATAAGAGCGGTAAAGATAAATTATTTGGTTTCTTTGTTGGTCAAGTAATGAAAGAGGGTAAGGGTGCATTTAATCCAGCCAAAGTAAATGAGTTATTAAAAACGAAATTAGGGTAGCATTATTGGTTTATTAGCAATTTTCATAAGATTAAATTTATTAATATATAGCAAGATTTTTATTTATAAAATTATGTTTTTTTATTTTGCAAAATTAAATTTAATCTTATAGAGATTTTGTTAGTAAGTATTAGTAGCGATATAAAACTATGGATAGCAAGATATGAAAATAGCAGTAATCGGTGCTGGAAAATGGGGGCAGGCTTTATACTCAGCACTTAAAATAAATAATGATTGCATTATCTCATCTCGAACAAAGCGTGATATTGAAGGTTTTGTAGAGTTGGATAAGGCACTAGAGTGCGACTATTTGCTCTTTAGTATATCAACTCAAAAAACACATGAGTTTTTACGCTCAAATTTTAAAGCAAAGAATCAAAAAATATTAGTAGCTTCTAAAGGTATAGATACGATTAGTGGAGAGTTTTTACATGAGATCTATTCTAAATTTGCTCCAAGTGAAAATTTAGCATTTTTAAGCGGTCCTAGCTTTGCAAGTGAGGTTATGCAAGGATTGCCGTGTGCTTTAGTGATAAGCAGCGAAAATGATGAGTTAGCTCAAATTTGGGCTAGCACTTTTCCAAGTTTTATTAAGCCATATATTAGCGACGATGTTATAGGGGCTGAGATTTGTGGTGCGTATAAAAATGTGATTGCTATAGCTGGCGGTGTATGTGCTGGTCTTGGTCTTGGGCAAAATGCTAGGGCTAGTTTAATATCTAGAGGATTAGTAGAGATGGCTAGATTTGGTGAGCATTTTGATGCTAAGAGTGATACATTTTTAGGTCTTAGTGGAGCAGGGGATCTATTTTTAACTGCTAGTAGTGAGCTATCTAGAAATTATAGAGTTGGTCTTGGGTTGGCTAGTGGATTTAGTCTTGATGAGATTTTAGCTCAAATTGGAGAGGTGGCTGAAGGTGTAGCTACAGCATATGCAATTACTAAAATTGCTCAGCAAAAAGCGATTTATACTCCAATTGCTAGTCAAGTAGTTGATATGCTAGGTGGCAAAAATGCTAAAGAGGCCTTAAAGGATTTATTAAAACGACGATGAAAAAGATTATTTTACTATTTATTTTTACTATTTCACTCTTTGGCACACCAAGTGATAAAGAGTTAAGAAATATGATTGGTCAGATGGTGATGGTGGGATTTACTGGAAACAGTTCTAGTGATGAGTGGGTTAGGCAACTTCATCTTGATATTAAAAACGGCAGAATCGGTGGAGTAATGATACTAGCTAGAAATATTAGCAGCAAACAGGGGTTAAAAAATTTAACCAAATATTTAAATTCGGCCAGTTCTAAATATCCTCTTTTTATAGCTATCGATGAAGAGGGCGGGCAAATTAGTAGATTTAATAAATTTAGCGATTTTGAACATTTTCCATCAGCTTATAAGGTTGGTAGTGAGTTAGATTTAAATAGTGCTAATAAGCTATATACCAATATGGCAACTCAACTTAAAAATCTTGGAATAAATATGAATTTTGCTCCAGTAGTTGATCTTCATAATGATATATCACCTATAATTGGCCAAAGACAAAGGGCATTTAGCAAGGATGCAGGTGAAGTAACTGCATATGCTAGTGAGTTTATATCTGCTTTTGATAATGTAGGTGTTGCCAGTGTGTTAAAGCATTTTCCAGGTCACGGAAATGCCCCATCTGATACGCATAAAACTAGTACTATAGTAGATAGTTTTGATTTTGATGAGATTAGGCCGTATTATGAATTAATTAAGCGTAAAAAGGCTAAATTTATAATGGTTGGCCATATGATAATCCCGACAATCGATGATGTAAATCCAGCTACGCTCTCACGCCAAATAGTTACAAATTTACTAAAAGATAGCTTAAATTATGAAGGCGTTGTAATAAGTGATGATATGCTAATGAAAGCGCTTGGCGGAACGCTTGAGCAAAATGCTATAAAGGCAGTAAATGCTGGAGTAGATATATTGCTAGTAAGTGAGTATTTTTATAATAAAACCAACTCTATAAAAGCTCTAAATGATGCAATTTTTAACTCTGTTAAAAGTGGTAAAATAGAGATTACTAGAATTATTGATGCGTATAATCGTATAATTGCCCAAAAGGCTAGATTTTAATCTCTATCTAGCCCAAGTCTATTAAACTCACCTCTTAAATTCTCTTTAATGCTTCTAGTAAGCTGTTCTCCGTTTATAAAATTAGACTCTACAAAACTATCAAGCCTGCTAAGAAGAGCAAAAAGTTTGCTTTGCCATTGGGTGCTATCTTTTGAATTTAAAGACTCAATAAATACAAGTTCTTTACTAAAATCGCTTAAAGCTTCTAGTATTTCATCTTTTTTATTAGGTTCTAATATCATATCTTCTTGAGTATTTTGACGCAATATATCTATTTGATTGTCTAT
>JAFVMP010000030.1 GCA_017506845.1 Campylobacter sp. | reverse complement strand
TCTAGCCCTGTGTGAAAAGCAAAATTTATATCTCTTAAATCATAATTAATAGCTCTGTTCGCATCATCTATATGAGACCATTTGCTTATAGAGCTTTGAGTTGCATTTTTACCTTTTGCTAGATTAATTACATCTTCTTCTTTCCAAATCATACATTATATCCTTTTGTAAAAATAATTTCCCAATGCTTAGCAATATTTTTGATTATTTCGGTTTTATCTGTATCTCCCCTAAATATACACAGCTTATGTTGATCGATCTCCAAGGGTTTAAATTTGCTAGATTCAAAAAAGCTTTTATTATTGCGACAAAACATCCAAATTTTTAGCTCTTTTTTGTTTTTATCATATTCTAAATCAAATGCAATTCTATTATCTTCTAAGACAAAATCTACTACAATGATTTTATCATTATAAACCCAAACTTTTTGGCAATTTTTATATTTTTCAAATTCTTTTTTCATATCTAAGAATAAACTTTTTAAAGGCTCTTTTAGGCCGCTAACTCGAGACATCTTATAAAATGATTCAAAATCCCCAGATAAAAAACATAAGGTTAGAGTTTTTTCATTTTCATAAATTTGAGATAGGTCAAATAGTTCTTTTTTTATCCCAAATAAGTTCGAAAGATTAATAAATATATGGTTTAAAGTCGTATAATTAGAATTTTTAGCACAAAAATCCCTTATATGTTCCACAACTCTTATTAACAAAGCATTGAAAAATTTAGTCTTAAATTCTAATTGTCTATCACTTAGATATAACTCTAATAACATAATTATATAACAAGAAAATATTTTCTCTAACGCTTGTTTTCTTTTTGATAAATGTTCATTATCATGCAAAACAGGAATATAGTAATCCTTATCAGCTAAAATAGATACATTACTAGCATATATAAGTGCTAAAGCCCCAAATAACATATCTTCATGAACATCAATATTTACATTGAAAAGCAAATTATGTAATTTTAGCATTCTTAATGAAAAAAATTTAAAAACCCTAAGTGAACGCATAGTATGATGCTTTAATATATCTGCATTATCTACTATTGGGATTTTATAAGGTCTAGTAGTAGTGCATCTAGCATTTCTTTGCTGTTTAAAATACACTATATCGCTATCATTTCTAAAAGCTATTTCACAACCATTTTTCAAAAGCTCAGGATGGATATAATCATCAGAGTCCAAGAAAAAAACATATTTTGCCCTGCTAGCTTTAATTCCTTCGTTTCTTGGGGCTGAGGCGTTACCTGATGGGATCTCTCTTTTTATTATTCTATAATTTATCTTTTTATCTATTAAACTCTCTATAGCTTCTACGCTTTTATCTGTCGATCCATCATCTACAAAAATTACTTCCCATTTTGCTTTATCATAGGTTTGCGCATTTATGGATTTTATACATGGTATGATTAATTTCTCTCTATTATGCACTGGCACTATTATACTTACATCATATTGCGGCTCTTGCATTTTTTTCTCCTTTATCTTTTATTACAAAATCTACTAACCAATCCACTCTTTGGCTTTTTGTCTTATCTTTAAGCTCTAAAAATGAATAGCTTAAATATAAATTCTTAACTTTGTCAATATCTAAAAATGTTTTACATTCTAGTGATCCATTTTTTATGCATATGGTGTTATAATAGTCTTGTAATATATTATTTTTCACCATAGCATTCTTAGTATCATTTATAAATATATTTGTAGGAATATCTTTATCTAGTAATTGAATTTCCATAGCAGATACATCTACAAAAGCTCTATAAATAGGATAAGTGTCTTTATGTTTTTGTAAAAATAATCTACGCATAAAACTATTATTAGAATTTGTGCTTATTAGATCTACATTTAAATAGTTTTTCTTTAAAAACCTTATACCATCTTTTAGATATTTTTTATATCTTTTATCTCTATGTCCGGTATTTGGATGTGGTTGAATTGCTATATTTTTAATATCATTTTCTTTTGCAAAATTGCAAATAACTTTAAATGCATATAGATCTTCGCTCAAGCTACTATACTGCTCAGATATAACGCCGCCCTCCCAAGTTGGTGCATATAAGATATAACCATCTTGATTGATTGAAGTTTTTTTATAAATATTATTACCTATAAAGGTATTTCCCATTTTTATAATTCTATGTGTTTGAACATCATATTTTGTAAAGATATTATTTTCTAAATATCTATCTACACCAATATCACCAGCGCACACTATATAATCATAAATTCTAATAATTGGCTTTATGCTAGCTAGTTTATTACTCTCTCCATGCGTTACAAATATATGCTTAGCATTTCTAAAGGTGAGTATTCTACAATTTGACTGTGCATTAAAAAGATAGAATACAACTTTATAAGGACTCATATCAAGCCTATTAATACTAAAAAAACATTGATAGGATATATTATTCTTTTTTAGTTCTTTTTTATAAACAAGATAGGACTCTTTATAGTACTTAAAAATAACTTTAGTATTGCTTCTATCAAAAACGCCTTCTTTAAAATAATTAATAAGTTGCTTTATAGCACCTTTTATTTTGTTATCTAGATATATAGCACGCATTATTTAACTCTACTATTGCAAAAATTGCTTTTGAAAAGTTTTATCCATAATAAAGCTCTTGCCTAGTCTATATTCTGCTAATTTTTCTCTTTCTAATGCTTTAAAATCACCTTTTGACATAATCTCTTTAAACTCATTTTTAGTAGAAAAGACATACAAAGACTTTAGCATTGCCATATTGTCTTCATCTATATATTTATTTAATGGCTTATAAACATAAATTGGGATATTATTTATCAAAAATTTATCTTCATAAGAGTCTATATCGCACACTATACATGTACTATCTGCTATTACGGTATCAGAAATTTTATCAAAAACTCTACAATCCACTCCTTGACTACAACAATACTTCTCTAGTTGTTCTTGATAGTTTGTGATAAATATATTATTTGTTTTTTTGTTAGTTCCAATCACAAACTGCATAGCATAAGCATGCTGTTTAGCATATTTTACACCTTCTTGAATGAATTGATTTTGCAAAAAATCATTTAAATTTGATATCACATATAAGATGGATTTATGTTCTAGTGAAATGATATCTTGCGCTTGTATTGCTCCTATAATTATGGTTTTCATATCTGTGATGTTTGGAATGCTTTTTGCGATATTGTCAAGATAAAATTGCGATGGTGCCCAAAGTTCATCATAAGCTCTAAAGACTTTTGAGATTGCATTATTGGTATATAATAAAATATGCTTATAATTATTTAGTGCTAAACTATGAATATTTTTAGGATGATTTGAGATATAAAAAATAGCTTCTAAATTGGAAATATTTACAATACTAGATTCTACATCTGAAGTGCTTTTTGCATATATAACATAATCTGCTAAGGAAGTGCGTATCTTTTTGTATAATTTCTCATCTCTAACTAATATATAAAATCTAATTCTTAATCTTAAAAACTCAATCGCCCAAAATTTAAGATTAGCATACTTCGTTTCATTTTCGGCATAATATAACATATATACACTATTACTAGACATTATCTACCTTTGCTTCTTGTTGTAATCTTTTTACGAAGGTTTGATTAAGTGTATCTTCTGTATTAATAATGTAATCTTGTGCCATTTTCCTACCGTTTGCTAAATAATCATCCCCGTCAATCACACGAGTAATTAATCCTATAAGCTCATCGGATGAAGAAAATATATAGCAATATTCACTATAATCCATATTGCTTTTAGCCGTTACAATCTCTTTATCTTTTGGTATATATAAAAATATAGGACTATCTACGGCCAAGCATTCAGAAACAACTGCCGATATATCACAAATAAATAGATTAGAAGCTACTATATACTGAGATAATGGATTGCTTAAAGGGATTAAATTTAAATCATCTATATTTTCTAGCTTTTGGTTAATTTTTAAAAATTTTTTTTCTCTCTTCCCGGTAAGTGGATGTAATTTTACAGAAACTTTGATATTTTCTAGTTGCAATACCTTTTTAGAAAATTCTACAATATGCTCTAATGAAGAATAATCTTGTTCTTTATAAAATCCTTCCCATGTTGGTAGATACAAGAGATTAAATGCTTTATCAAATCTATCTTTCCAATCTTTATATGATAAGTGCATTAATTGTGCCAATGCAGGGCGACCGACTTTTATATTTTTTAGTCCATTTAATGCAAAATTTGCATTTTTAATCCTATCAATATGTGCTTGACCACTTACCCAATTCTCATCATAAGCTCTAAAAAACTTGCGCGCACTTGAAGCCTTATCGCTATCCCCATGACCTATAAAGATATGCTTAAGATGCGTATGGCACAATAAAGAAAAGTTATTTCCTGTATTTGATGAATAAAAACATACTTTAATTGTAGGCAAGGCTTGCAATAATGTGTTAACTTCTTTTGTAGTTGTCGCGCATGCTATATTGGCTGTTGGAAATGCTTCTTTTACTAGAAAATATGTATCCTTATCTCTTAGAAGTATTAAAAATAAAATATCTGCTTCTACAAAATAATCAAACCATAATTTAATATGAGATATCGCATTAGAGCCTTTTTCTCCAATATGCAGTATAGCAGTATAATCTATAAATACATTTGGGTTATCTAGTTTTTTTATTTTAATTGGTTTTTTTATTTTAAGAAGCCCAATATTAATTAAAGCATCTTTGAAATACAATTTTGGATTATGCAAAAGTTTTGTTAATTTGCTCATATCTATACTCGTCTATATGGTTACATCTACAACTTGTCCAGTAAAATTAGATAACAAGGTATTGATAGATATAATTGCAACATCTTTTGGATCTAGAAGACTATTTATATCTTCATTTCCAAAATTCTTAACTCTCATAGGCGTGAATGTGCGTTGCGGATTTATGCAATTTACACGCACAGAATTTCTAGCCATAAATTCTTCGCCCAATGCTTGAGTAAGATTTACGATTGCAGCTTTAGATGAACTATAAAGAGAATATCCAGCCCTACCTCTAGTATAAGAACTGGATGTGAAATTTAAAAGTTGACCAGAAGTTTTTTCTAAATATTGCAAAGATGATTTTGCCACATTTATAGCACCTAGATAATTGATGTTAATAACATCTAAAATTTTATTATACTCTGTTAGTTCCAAAGGTTGCTTTTCTAAAATGGCTGCGGTATTAACTACATAATCTATTTTTCCATATTTATCATTTACAGTTTTCAAAGCATTATCAACATCAGATATAGAAGCAACATCTGTATTGGTAGTACTTCTACTAAAAATCTCTACATTTGCTCCATAATCTTTGGCAATTTGTGCAATATTAGCGCCTATACCATAAGAGCCGCCAAAGATTACAACAACTTTGTTGCGTAATCTTTCTTCATAATACTCATCGTGTAATTTTTTTTCATTCTTTATGGTTTTTAATTGAAAAATTTTGTCTGCTATATTTAAATCTTGTTGATATGTAATTTTTATATTATCCAAACTACCAAGAACAACATTTATTTTTTCATTAGGAAGGTATTTTTTTACAACACCACAGTCGTCAGTAGTTTTAAACTGTGGATCTTGTAGGGCTAAATCATAAGCTTTTTTAATAGTTTCTATTTTAAAAGCTTGAGGGGTTTGACCCTGCATCATTGATGCTCTTGGCGGTATGTTGTTTATAATTCCATCTTTTACTTCAATAATAGTATCCACCGCGGCAATAGCAACATCTACGCAATTATAATGTTTCAAAGATTCCACTACAGACTCTATTATCTTGTTGCTTACAAAAGGTCTTACTGCATCGTGAAAAATCAAATTAACATCAAGCCCTTCATAGGCATTGATTGCACTTATAGACGATTCATATCTTTCGCTTCCACCAGAAATAATTTTAGTTACTTTTTTATATTTATTTTTTAGAACATACTCTTCAATCAAATGTTTCCAGTTTGGATGAGTAACTATACAAATTTCATCTATTAAATTATGTCGTTCAAATGCTTCTATAGAGTGTTCAATAATAGATTTTCCAGCCAACTTGGCAAACTGCTTAGGAATATCAAGACCAAAGCGCATCCCTTTTCCGCCTGATAAAATAACTGCTATATTTTTACTCATCTCATCTCCAGTAAATTTGAGCATTTAAAGCTTTTATTAATTCATTTTAAATATTAAAACTTGTTATAATAGCATTTAATTACTGAACTTAAGATAAATTAACATTAATATTCTAAGTATGTCGTTTGTTTAAAATTGTAATTACAGGAGCGATATAAACAAGTAGCCATAGTTTTTAAGATATAAATCTATAATTATGAACAATATCAAATTAAAGGTTTTTCAAAATCAGTTTATCTAAGAAGGAATTAAGATATACTAAATAATATTCCTATATTATAAAGTTCGTGATTGGTAAGAGTTAAAATTAAGATACTTGACCTTGTGATTTAAGTGTAAAAAAGAGATAGTATATTGTCTCTAATATAAAATAATTTAATTTATAGCCATAGATTATAAATTAAATTATTGTTTATGTTTTATTGGCTATAATAGCCTATATATAATTTAACTATATAAGGAGTTGGCTTTGAGAATTGGTGTTTTAGGTGCTGGAATATCAGGTTTATCGATTGCTAGACTTTTAAAAGATGATTTTGAAGTAGAGGTTTTAGAGAAAGAATCTGTGATTGGTGGTATAGCAAGAACAAGAGATGTTAATGGTATGGCTTATCATGTTAATGGGGGGCACTGCTTTGACTCAAAGTATAATGATGTAAAAGATTTTGTTTTTAATGAAGTATTACCAAAAGATAATTGGAATTTTATTACAAGAAAAGCAGAGGTTTTATTTAGAGATACCTGGATAAATTATCCTATTGAATTCTCTATTAAGGATATTGATAAGATTGATTCTGATTTAGCATTCAATATTACTAAGGAAATGTTTGAAGCTTCTTATGAAAAAGGAGTAAATTTAGAAGAATGGTTTATTAATCATTTTGGCCCAACTTTAGCTAGAGAATATTTTATTCCATATAATACAAAAATATGGCAAATACCCCCTAGAGAAATGGATAATGTATGGATATGTGATGAAAAGCAAATGAAGCTTCCTGTACCAACCAAAAAAGCATTTTATGATTCTTTACTCGATCGTGGTGCAGATTCTATGGTTCATAGAAATTTTTATTATCCTAAAACCAATAATCAAAACACATTTATAGAAGCAATTGGTGATGGCGTAAAAATAATTACAGATTATAATGTTTCTAATATCGTTAAGGAGGGTAATACTTGGATTATAAATGGTGAAAAGAAATATGATATTTTAATTAATACCACTCCTTTAGATTTAATTCCAATTCTTATAAATAATATTCCTGAGAATATATTGAGCTTTTTTAAGAAATTAAAATTTAACAGAGTTACAAATATATTATGGGAAACTGATGGTAGTTTGGATTTTACATGGGGATATATACCTGATCCTAAAATTGGTTTTCATAGAATTAGTAATACAGGTGCCATAGTAAGACCTGTTAGTAATTTTTGTACAACTGAAGTAATAGGTAACGTTTCATATGATAAATTATTGTCTGAAGGTAAAAAAATATCTTTTTTAAAAAATCCTATAGATTATAATGTTACTGAGCATGCATACGTACATTTTGATTTAAATTATATGGAGTCCAAGAAAAAAACTATTACTTATCTTGATTCAATTGGTTTAATCTCTCATGGTCGTTTTGGGGAGTGGGAGTATTATAATATGGATGTTTGCATTAAGAGATCTATTGATTTAGCAAAAAGATTAAAAGAACAATATTTATAATTTTGTATATAGTTATTTATATTGGAATACAAAAATAGATAGCAATACATCCATTCTTTAAAATCTTTAAAACGCTGATATAAATTTAGCATTAAATACAGATTGATTTTTGCTAAATTTATATCTTTATATCCAAAAATCTCTTTTAATAGCTCTAAAAATTAAATCTAAATCCATTAATTTGATAATAATTTTCAAGATTATAAAATCTCTATATTGTAGATATATTGGAGCTTAGAAGTAGATTAATTAAAATATAGTAATAATATATATAATATAATTAAATTAATTTTAAGTGTTACTAAGTTACAATTTATACATATAAATTATCAAATAGTTAATTACTATATATTTGCTATATGATATAGTATATAACTTTTAATAAAATTCGCCCCAAAGGACCCAAATGTCTAAAATAGCTATCTTAGCTCTTATATCTTTGTTATTTATATCTTGTAGCACTAAACCATATATAGCTGATAGAGATGATGATATTGGATTTGCTGGTACTCCATTGTCGTCTTTAATCACTCCAATCTCATTGCAATCTACACCATTTATGCAGTCTAACAGCGATATTAATAGTAGTAATATGAATATGGATTTTAATAATACCAACGAACCACTATTTTTAAACTC
>JAFVMP010000250.1 GCA_017506845.1 Campylobacter sp. | reverse complement strand
TATATCTACTCTATAATCAATAAAGGCAAATTTAATTAATTTTTCATAAATTTGATTTAGCTCATTTTCATCGCTAGAGTTTTCTATCATATCTATAAATTTAGCATTTAAATTTGCTAATTCGCAATATATCAAGCTTCCACCACCACTCCAGCTTACAGCTTTACTAACTCCGCCTTGTTCGCCTTCAATTACCTTTTTTAATCTCTCTTTGGTGATGGATTCTATATAGTCCATCTGCTCAATTCCTATATAGCGTCTTTTCATCTTGTGAGCAACTGCTAAAGTCGTCCCACTACCAGCGAAAAAATCTAAGACTAAGTCGTTTTCTTGTGTAGAGATTTCTATAATTCTTTTTATTAAGGCTTCGGGTTTTTTGGCATTTTTAAATTGAATTTGTCCTTCATTTGAAATACCTTGCCATAAATCATTTATTAAAATATTACTAATAGGTTCAAGCTTTATTAGTTTTTTTGCTTTTTCATCTATTTTAACTAATTTATTAAGCATTGTAATTGTTTGTTCTTTATATAACAAATATTGTGATAATTTGTCTTTATCTTTGCCTTTACTTGGTATATATTCATACATAAATAAATCATCATTATTTGTAAAATCTTGTATGTGGCTTTTAAGTTTTTTGCCTATACCACCACTTAATGCTGTAAGCCTAAAAATATCATTTCTATTATCAAAAAAATCTTGTTCGCTCATAGTTTTTATAGATAATGTTTCTATTGTAAAATTGCCTTTTGGAATTCTATAATAAGAAATATCATCTTTTGTTGTTATAAATTCCTTTTTATCATAATTGATATTTTTTATAACACTTTTATATTGTGATGCTGTTTTTGAATTAGAATTGACAATTTCTGTCTCTATTTTAATAGAATTATATGTTAATCTATCTATATTTTTAGAATAGCATAATATATATTCAGCACAATCAAAAAACATTTCAGTGTCAGTGGTTAATCCACCAGCGCTTTTTACCTTACAAGTTATACAATTTACAAAATTCTCCCTACCAAAAATCTCATCCATTAGCACTTTTAAATAGGCTTGTTCGTTATCATCGCATTGGACAAATATTACGCCATCATCTCTTAAAAGCTCTCTTGCAATTTCTAGGCGATTTTTCATAAAGGTTAGCCAGGTGCTGTGATTAAATCTATCGTTATAATTAAAGCTATCATTGCCAGTATTATATGGTGGGTCTATGTATATGAGTTTTACTTTATCTTTTTGTGGTGCGTGTCTAAAATACTCTTTTAGAGTGTGTAGAGCTATTAGGTTATTGCCTTTTATAAGTAAATTTGGCCTATTTTTAAGCACTTTTTCTAAAGTATCGTTCTGCCCCCCCCCTACAAGCTCAAAACCATCTAAAACTTTTGGAGAAAAAAGCATATCAATCTGACTTTTAGCTAAGATGTTATTAAAAAATAGCTCCGTGCTTTTATCATCATCTTTACTTTGGCCGCCTTTTAATACGCAATCTTTAAAAGGAAAATTTAGAACTACATTTTGATCATTTTTTAAAAATCTCTTTTCAGTAGTACCAAGACCGATTTTATTTGAAAAGCTTGTATAGCTATCGCTTAGCAACTTTAAATCCAAGAAATTTAAAAATTCATCTTTTTTAAAGATTAAAGCTCCACAAATTTGAGTAAAAAATCTATCCTTATACTCATCTTTAAAATTTGAAATCTCAAGTAAGAATTCTAAAACTCTTTTATCATTACTAACTGCTAAACTTCTAGCATTCATTAAAGTCTCAAAATGCTCTTTTATATCGTTTATTAAGTGGTTTTCTTTTTCCATATTTCGCCTTTATGTGTATGAAAATTTAAGAAATTATAGTAAAAATTTATTCAAAAATATTTTAAATTTTATAATTAATTATAAAAAGTAAATTTGTTATATTTATATATTATTATAAAATTTACTATTCTTGTTCATTTTTCTCCATATTTTAAATTCTTGCCAATTATTGGTAAAGCCCATATGACTTTTGTCTACATTTGGATATCTATTAAATAAGCTATTTAATTCATCTTTAAGCTTATTATCTTTTAAAAGTACCAGCATTACGCTTAAAGCAAAAAATATTTGATTTGTGCTAACTGAATTATCTAAAAAATTAGTTATTTGTTTAGGATATTTAAATGATATTGTAAATTTTCTATTCCATATTCTAGCGTGATGGGCGCAAGTGTTTCTTATCATCGTAAGCCCTAAAAGCCAGTTGTCAAATACTTTAATATCTAAATTTTCATGAAAACTATTAGCTATTTCTTTCTTTAAAATTTTTGGCAAAATAGTATATAATTTTGTAAGTGTTCCAAAGCTTAGAATTTCGCTTAAAGCCCAAATAGGCAAGTCATTTGTATTATATTTTTCTTTTATATGTTTTATAAAAACTTCATTTGAGCGATTTTTTTCTTGTTCTACTTTTTCCATAAATTCATCATAAACTGTTTTTGTGCTATTATTTCTTACTTTATATTTTTTATCTAGTGAATTTTCATCATTACAATATCCAAATGCCCCATATTTTCTTGCGTGATTATGAGCAATTTTAGTTCGCAAAATAATCTCTATTTGCTCTAAATATTTAAAAACAATTCCTCTTAACTCTTTATCAAATTCATAAAGATTACAAATATCTTCAAATCTAACATTATCTTTAAATAGATTTGGGCTTTCATAAAAAGGGATATAATATGCGCTAAGTCTATAATAATTTACATTGTATAAATAATCACTAGCAAATTTATCATCATCGATGATCAATCTACGATTTTTCAATATTTCTAAAAGTTCGCTTACTTCTTTAAAGGATTTTGGATAATTCATAAGAGTACCGCCCCCTTTGCAGATGATATCCAGAGCTGTGAGCGGTCTGGTATGAGAATTGTAGCTAATTTTACCAAAATCAATGCTTAAAATTTTCATATATTTTTAATATTATTATAGAAAATATCATTTAGCTTTTTAGTTCTTTATCTTATAATCACTATCTTCCATATCAGCATAAGGGATATAGTCCATATTTCTATCTAGACATTTTTTTAGGATTCTTTTTTTCTCTATAAATTCTAAAGCTGCAAATTCTAAATCCTTTAGATCATTTTGTATATCTACTCTA
>JAFVMP010000249.1 GCA_017506845.1 Campylobacter sp. | reverse complement strand
ACAAATTCACTCGGATAGATTCTATCTCCGCTTAAGATTAAATCCTCCCAAAGCTCAAAATGCTCTTTATAGTCTTCTACGTTATTTCTCATTTTTATCCTTTAAATTTTCTTAGCTTCTATTATGTGCCATGAATTTATAATCTTGCTATTATCAGTAGTAAATCTCTCACCATCTATACTTAGTACCTCTAGCCCAGCATCTTTATAAATAGCTTTTATATCATCTAAATTTGGGATATAATATAATAGTCCTTTATGGCTATCACGCTCTATTATAAATGTATCTTTGTCAATCTCTTTTCCATCGCCATATAGTGAGTCATCTTGCGCTCTCCAGTTAGCTATAACTTTACCTCCATCTTTTAATACACTAGCAAACTGCTTAAATATATCACTTATTACATAGTGTGCATTAGCAAGGGTTATCCCCCAGCAGACTACGCAGTCTAGCTCATCTTTTATTAGCTCGTTTAATTTTTTGTTTTGATTATTTTGATATAGCTCGCATTTGATATTATACTTTTGACATCTTTGCTGAGCTACATCTAGTACTGAGCGATTATAATCTACGCCAATTATATGCTCTAGTCCAGCTCTAGCCATCATTTCAAGGTGTCTTCCATCTCCGCATCCAAAATCCAAGACACTTTTAAATTCCTTACGATTAGCATATATATAGCGAGTTAAATACTCATTAGGATATAACAACATTCCACTACTTACATGTTTTCCCCATAGTTCGTAGGCATCTTCTTGAGCTTTTATTACTTCTTGATTCATCTTTTAATCCTTTTAAAATTTGATATTAGTTTATTAGCGTTTTTTATACATTCCTCTTTAGAGTTAGCTTCTATGATGGCATAGCCTCTATTCATTATACTTGCACCATCTATGACCTTGCCTAGTGGTGAGCTGATATGGCATTGGTAGTCGATTATTCCTAGTTCATCTTTAAGAGTGTCAAATTCAGCCATTTGACACTCTCCTTCAAGGTCAAAATAGCGAATTATCATATTTTTAAGAAATTTAACCTCAAAGCTATAAGGCAAATTTAGACTACGATTTATCCACTCTTTAGTAGGATTTACTCCGGTTACAAGCTCGATAAATTTGCTTAGATAATGTCCGCTTGGCCTAGTAGCTAACTCAATAATAAATGGCTTACCATTTGGTGTAATGATAATATCAGCATGTAATAAAGTATTATTAATATTTAGAGTATTAATAATCTCTTGCATATATTTACTAACAGCTAGATTTTCGCTTGTGCTAATGTTAGCAACTGCTTGCCTGTAAGGTAGAGGAGTAATGAACTTTTGACGCATTAAAATATGATGAAAGACACCATCTATTACCACAGCATCTAGCCCATACTCTATACCATTTATAAGCTCTTCAATTATAAAATCCTCTTTTGTAAATTTGCTATCTTTTAAGATATTTTCTAGTTCAATAGCATCTTTTATAGCTATTACATCTTTGCTTCCACTGCCAAATCTAGGTTTAATTATTAGTGGGAATTTAAACTCGCTTATATCTAAATTTGGCCTAACTAGTTTAAATTTAGCATTTCTTAGACTTTTTATTGGTTTCATTTGCAACCCAGAACCCCCCCCCGTAAGTGCTAGGGCAAATTTAAGCTTATCAGTGCAAATATCAGCCATCTCAAAGCTAAAGCCATCAAGCTTATAGTAGTCATTTAAAGCACCAATAGTATTAAGACATCTACCAATTGGTACAGGTAAAATCACTGCTGGTATCAATCCATCACGCTCTAAAATTGCTATTATTTTATTTGGATTTGCGATATCTTCGTTATATGATATATCAGCTTCTTTTAGTCCAGGTGCTGCAGGATTAATATCAAATGCAACAACTTTTAGCCCAAGTTTTTTAGCATGAGCTATAGCAATTAAGCTTTCACTACTAGCACCAATAAGCAAAGCTACAGGGATTTTATCCACGAATTTCCTTTAAATTTTGTGGCGAAATTATATCCTAAACTTACTAAATTTACCCCTAAATTAGGTGAAAATTAAGCTAAATTTAGTTAGAATTTAAAGTAGTAAAATAAGGAGTATGAGATGAAGATAGATAACTATTCAAATAGTATGCAAAATTACTATCTAGATAATGCTAAAAATAGTGCTAATAAGGCTTTAGATAATATATCAGCTAATCGTGCAATTAGTGGAAGTGATAGTGCTAATATGGTAATTGCTAATGCACTTTTAAGTGATGCAAATGCAATTTCTCAAGGCGTTAGTAATGCAAATGACGCAATTGGTGTGTTGCAAATTGCTGATGGAGCATTGCAAAATTTAACTAATAGTGCAGATAGATTAAATGAGCTATCGATTCGCTCAACGAGTTTAGCAATGGATGATAACTCAAGAGCTGCTATTAAAAGTGAAGCCCAAGCACTTAAAACATCTATGCAAGATACTTTAAATTCAACTAGCTTTAATGGTAATAATATCTTTGGCTCAACTCTAAATTTTCAAACTGGAAGCTCTGAGACTACTATCTCATTAAATGCTCCAAATATTAGCTCAATAGATGTAAGTTCGCAAGAGAGCATTGCAACATTTAGAGATAGTGTAAATTCGATGCGAGCAGATATAGGTAGTACTCAGCAAGGACTACTTAGCGATATTAATGCTAGTATTACAGCAGCAAATTCAGCCAGGTCTAGTGAGTCGCAACTACAAAATAATGATGTGGTTAAAAATCTAAGCGATTTAAATAAGGCAGATTTGCTACTAAATAGCACAACTCTAACTGCAGCGCATAATATGACACTGCTTGCTCAGCAAGTATCAACTCTGTTAAGATAATAAAGATAGCCAAATTTGGCTATCTTAAATCATATATTCTATATCTTCTACTTGACCGTTTATTAGCTTATAAATCGTTGATTTTAGCTCAAAATACTTTGGAGTATTTGGAGTAAATTTAGGATTTTGTAGCTCTTTAATTATCTTTCCAGCGTGTAAAATTACAATCTTATCACCTAAAAGTATAGCCTCATCGATATCGTGAGTTACAAATATAGCTTGTTTATTTTGCATTAGTGCTTTTAGCTCACTTTGTAAATTGGCTCTTACTACTGGATCTAGCGCACTAAAAGGCTCATCTAAAAATAGCACCTTTGGCTCTAAACTCAAAGCTCTAGCAATTGCAACTCTTTGAGATTGTCCACCGCTTAGGCTATTTGGATATAAGTTCATTTTATCTTTTAATCCTACTAGGCTTAGATATTTTTTGGCTATTTCATCTATTAGTTTTTTATCCTTTAAGCCAGAGCATTTTAGAGCAAATTTGATATTATCAAGTGCAGTAAGCCACGGCATTAAGCAGTAGTGTTGCATTATTATCTGACGCTCTTTGGAGTTTGGAATTTGAGATTTAAAGCTCTTTTGATCAAATTTAATCTCACCACTATCAAAGCTTTCAAGAGAGCTTAAAATTTTTAAAATCGTACTTTTACCACTTCCACTAGAGCCTAAAAGTACGCAAAACTCACCATTATTAATCTTTAAATTTATATCATCTAAAACGCAAATATCACCAAATGATTTTCTAAGATTTTTAATCTCTATCATAGCCATATCTCCTTGATACTACTTTTTCTATATATCCAAATATAGTATTAATTATCATACCAATGATACCTATAGTAATAATTGTAGCTATTAATATATCTATTCTTAATTGATTTCTACTATCGATAATCATATATCCAAGTCCAGTTTGAGCTCCTAACATTTCGCCTACGACTAAATTTATCCAAGCAAGAGCTGCGGCTAATTTAAGACTAGATATAAGAGATAAAAAACTAGATGGTATGATAACTCCGGTGAAAATTTGCAATTTAGAAGCACCGAAATTTTTAGCTACTAATATTAGTTGGCTAGGTAGATCTTTTATGGCTTTTGTAGATAATAATACCATAGGGAAAAATACTGAATATGCTATAATAAATATGGTTGGTAGATCTCCAATTCCAAATATTATTAAGATAATTGGCACCCATGCAATTGGCGAGATAGGACGCAAAATATTAAATAGCGGATCAAATGCTTGGGCAAATTTTGGATTATAACCAAAGATAAAACCAATTATAACCCCAAAAATAACGCCCAAAATAAGCCCAATACCATATCTATATAGCGAATCTATAATTCCAATTTGTAAGCTATTATTATCTATTATTAGCCTAAATGCGTCTAAAACCTGCATAGGCGATGGGATTAATTCAGAGCTAAATATATGCCATATTAATATAACAAAAGCTAAAACTATACTTTGATAAATATATTTCATACTTGCTCCACTAAATAACTATCTATATCTAAATTTCTCAACCCATCATTTGCTAAATTTTGAGATATTAAGAACTCTTTTAGGTTTATTAGATCTTCTTTATTTATCTTTAAATCGCTATATGATACGATTTTTTCACTAATTATTTTATTTATAATATCTGCATCTTGAGCCAAAATTTTTGATCCTATAGTAGCAGCTTCACTATGGTTTTTTTCTATAAAATTTGCTGCTAATTTAAATGCGTTAGTTAGCTGATTTGCTACTTTGGAATTTGCTAACTCACTAGAATAATTAAGCAAGCAGCATATATGATTTGGCACTACATCTTTGCTTAAAATTAGATTAACAGCACCTCTTTTTACGGCTAATTGTCCAAATGGCTCAGCTACTATATATGCATCTACTTTATTTGTCAAAAGTGCAAATGGCATCTCAGTAGGAGCCATATCAACTAAATTAACCTTAATATCATACTTAGTTAAAAGATGATGAAGTATATAATAATGGCTAGAAAATCTAGATGGAATTGCTATATTTTTGCCATTTAACTCTTTTATACTTTTTATCTTTTTGTTTGCTACTAATGCTGAGCCATTTTTATGTGCTGCCATAATTGCTTTTATATCTACACCACTACCTTTTAGCATTAATCCTAATGGAGCTAGTAAAAAAGCAGCATCTATAGCTTTTGCTCTTAAAGCCTCACTTAAATCTGCCCAGTTAGAAAATTTAATCGGAGTTATTGTAAATTCATCACTGCTAAATATATCCTTAGCTATGATTATTAAATGATCGCAAATTGGTAAATAGCCTATCTTTATACCTTTTTTAAATTTAGGATTTGCCAAGCTTTTAGTAGTGCTTAGAGCTAAAAAACCAGCCAAAAATCCAAGAGCATATCTTCTATCCATATCTTATCCTTTTTTATAATTTTTCTCGCCATGATTTTATGCAGCCTCTTCCAGCTTTTACTTCGCTTATCTCTTTTAAAAGATGCTTAATGCTTGGAGTAACTATTAGCACAAAATTACCCTCTCTTTGAAGGCGTGCTACTCTTGAACTTTCTAAATATCCTCTAGCACCGCTAAATAGCACTGCTGCTGATGTAATCTTTTGTGTTAAATTTGAGCCTAAAAGTCTAGCTTCTAAAATATCTAAAGGATTTATATTATCAATATTTTTGGCTAAATTTTGAACTAAATTTAAAAGAGATATATACTCATTTTGCAAACTTTTAAAATCTAAATTCAAATATGAGTTGATATTAGCATGGCTTGCGTTTGATTTATTTATCTCTTCAAGGCTAGCTTTGATAATTCCAGCTGCTATGCCAGTTTGTAGTAGAATAAATCCTGGGGTTATACGCACTAAATACTCATAGATATTTTGACTTAAAATATCATTGTCGCTTAAGAAATAATTCTTTATCACTACGCTTTTTGTAGCTGAACCCTCTAAGGCTGAGTATTTAATAGATGATTTTAGTCTAGCATTATCTCCAACTCTTATAACGCCCATTACCGGAGTATTATCATCATCTAAGGCTATAGCTCCAAAAACGCTATCTTCGCTAATATTTGATACCCATGGTAGATTGCCATTAATGATATATCCGCCTTCTACTTTTGTAGCTTTTAGATGATTTTTCTCAATTCCAGCAAATGCTTTCATAGGATTAGAAAGTGCTGTGCCACCTAGAATTTGACCGCTATAAAGCTTTGGTAGTAGCTCGTTTTTTAGCTCTGTATTGTCGCTATTTATAAGGTAGTAGATAATAGCAAATTGGCACCACATGCAAAATCCACTTGTACCGCAAATTTTAGAGATTTTAGCTATATTTTCTATGGCTTGATATAGATCTGCTCTAGATTGTAGCGCAGCAAAATCGCCATTTTGAGCTATCTGTTTTAAGATCTCTTTAGGATATATTCCCTCTTTATCTATTAAGTTTGCTAATTTTGCTAATTTTTGTAGTGCCATTTTTTATCCTTATTTAGCTTCTAAATTTACCTGTCTAAGCAGAGTATTTGCTACTGGTGAATACTTTAGAGCGTGAGCGATTAGAGCATTTTTTCTCTCTTCGTCTGCATTGCTTTCTAGTATTACATTTACTCTTACATCTGTAAAACCAAGTGGTTTATCGCTTAAATCGCCTGTTCCCCATACTGCAGTGATATTTAGATCACCTTCAAGCTCAACTTCAAGTTTTGTAATAACTATATTTTGAGCTATTGCATTAGCGTGAATTCCTACAGCTATACAACTTCCAAGTGCTGCAAGAACAGCCTCGCTAGGATTTGGTGCAGTATCATCGCCTAAAAGTGTAGGTGGCTCATCTACTATATATGCTGGTAGATTTCTTATATAGTTAGCGTGGCGAAATTTACCCTCAGCCACTGTGCGACATTTTAGAGTTTTAATAACATCTGGATTTTCTTTTCCAGCTTTGATTAGAGCCTCTAGACCTGCTTTATCTATCGGGTCTAGTCTTGTACATGAATTTATAGCGCAGTTTGCCATTTTTATCTCCTTATTAAAATATAGTAAAAAGATATATTAATCTTTTAATGCAAGAATTATATCAATAAAATAGCTATTTGTCAATATAAAGTAATTTAATATATTTTTAAATTTATTAAATTTAGATTTAAATTTGATAAGTTAAATTTAAATCAAATTCCCATAAAATGGATAGATTTAAGGCAAAATTAGTATAATTGAGCTTTAAATTAATTTTTGTAGGATTTTATGGAAGAACTATTTAAAAAGCTAGATTTAAATGAATATTTAAGTGCTTATAATGAATTTTTATCTCGTCCTAAGCCGCTTTTTATAAGTGGAGATAGCAAGGCAAATTATGAAAAAATAGAAGAGATTTCACAAATTAATATAAAAAGCCCAAAAGAGATAGCAAATTTAGATGATGCATTGATGAGATTATCAAAACAGGCTGTTTTGCATATTAGTGAAATATATGAATTTAGTAAGATTATAGAGTATTTTAAATATCTAAAAGCTCAAAATTTCGCCCCTAAGATGCGTGGATATCTAGATAAGATTGAAATTCCAGCAAGTATAGAGCAAATTGATCAATATTTTGATGAAAATGGTGAGTTTAAAGAGAGTATTGATGAGCGTTTAGTATCTATAAATGAGGCCTACAAAAATAAAAAACGCCAAATAGATGAGAGTTTAAAAAAATTAATTTATACAAAAAGCCTTAGCCCATATTTAGTAGATACTCAAATTCACTATATAAATTCCAATGAAGCTTTGCTAGTTCGTGGAGGGTTTAATCACGCTTTAAAAGGTACAGTAATTGGTAGAAGTAGTGGCGGATATTTTTATATTTTGCCTGATATTGTAAGTAATTTAAAGACCCAGCAAAGCGATTTACTAGATAAAAAAGAGGAGATTTTATACGAACATGCTAAGATAATTAGTTCAATTTTTAGCAAAAATTTACCATTTTTGAAATTTATAAATTCAGCTTTTGACTATATAGATAGCTTAATCTCTAGGGTTAGCTTTGCTAAGAGTAGGGACTATAATTTTGTGCTTGCTAACTCTAGTAAGGATATAATTTTAAGCCAGTTTGCTCACCCAGCGCTAAAAAATCCTAAGAGAGTTAGCGTGGATTTTCGTGGTAAAATTTTACTAATAACTGGTGTAAATGCTGGTGGTAAAAGTATGCTTTTAAAGAGCATAATGAGTGCAGCATTGCTAGCTAAATATCTTTTGCCAATGAGTATAAATAGTGATAAATCCAGCATAGGTAGTTTTAAAGAATTTGAAGCCATTATAGAAGATCCACAAAACTCTAAAAATGATATATCAACCTTTGCTGGTAGAATGATTGGATTTAGTAGAGTTTTGGGTAAAAAGCAGATATTAATTGGTATTGATGAGATTGAGCTAGGAACTGATTTTGAAGAGGCTGCAAGCTTATATAGTATTTTGCTTACTTCGATGATGAAAAATGATGTCAAAATGGTTATAACTACTCATCACAAACGCCTTGCTATGTTACTTGCTAAAAATAGCGAAGTTGAGCTTTTAGCAGCTTTATATGATGAACAAAACTCAAGACCAAAGTATGAGTTTTTAAAAGGAATAATTGGTAAAAGTTATGCATTTGAGACTGCTAGTAGATATGGAATTCCAGCCAATCTTGTAGCTAGTGCTAAAAGTGCATATGGTGATGATAAAGAGAATTTAAATGAGATGATCTCAAAAGCGATAAATTTAGAATTAGAGTTAAAATTAAAACTTGATAATCTAAAAGAAAAAGAGCTAAAATTAGATCTACTCTTAAAAGATGCCAAAGAGGCAAAAGTAAAAGCTGATGATATGCTAAGAGCAAGATTAAATGCGTTAGAAACTGAGTTTTATAAAGCTATTAATGAGGCAAAAAGAGGTATAAATTTAAAAGATACTAAAGATAAACAAAGAAGCCTAAACAATGCAAATTCTATGGCAAAAGCGATTCAAAAACCAAATATTATAAGCGAGCCACCAAAATTAAAAGTAGGCGATAGAGTAAAATATGATAAGATAAAAGGCGTAGTAGTAAGCATTAGTAAAAATGATGCTACTATAAATAGCAATGGAGTTAGCTTTAGAGTGCCAATTTCTTTACTTAAAATCACTAGCGAGGCTCCTTTAAATAATCAAAATAAGGTAAATGTAAGCGTAGCTAGACCAGTAAGTGCTAGCGTGATGATTGACTTGCATGGACTACGCGCAGAAGAGGCGATAGATAGATTAGATAAATTTATCTCAGATAGTTTATTAGCTGGATTTGATGAGGTTTTAATCAAGCATGGAATTGGCACTGGTAAGCTAGCATATGCTGTAAAAGAGTTTTTAAAATCACATCCAAGCGTAAAAGCATTTAAAGATGGCACGCCAAGCGAGGGTGGATTTGGCTCAAAAGTTGTTAAATTATAGCTAAAAGGTTTATAATGCAAGGATTTATAGAGGGACTAGCCTTAGGATTTGGTGCAGCAGTACCAATTGGTCCAGTTAATGTGCTTATAATGAGCTATGCGTTAGTAAAATTTAGACTTGGTCTTGGGATTGGACTAGGTGCGATGGCTGTAGATATGGGATATCTATTTGGGATTAGTTTTGGTGTTTTGAAATTTAGTCAAAATGAGCTTTTAACTCAAATTCTAGCTATTTTTGGATCGATTTTTTTATTTTATATTGCTTATTTGACATTTTATGGAGCTAAAAATTTAGCTACGCAAAAAAGTGGGCTTAATGGTTCATTTTGGAGCTGTTTTGCTAAGGGTGCTTTAATGAATTTAGTAAATCCATATATAATTGGTTTTTGGCTCTCTGTTAGTGGGATTGTAGCACTTTT
>JAFVMP010000248.1 GCA_017506845.1 Campylobacter sp. | reverse complement strand
TTTTGGGGCTTGGAATTTTTATGCCACTTTGGGAACTCTCTAGTGGTTCTGGGTTGTATTGATTCATCTAACTTATACTTTATGTATTAGCCTTGAATGTTTGACTTTAAGGCTAATACATTTTAAATCATAATGAGTAAAACTATTTTATTTAATTAAATGATAAAAGATAGACTTTTGCATTAAAATCCATAATCTTTTACGAAAATAGGCTATTTACGCTTTCATCGTGATATACTCTGCGGATTACCTCGCCAAATAATGGAGCAGTGCTTAAAACTTTAATATATGGACTTTGCTCTTTTAATGGAATAGTATCTGTAGTGACTAATTCATCTAAAGCTCCACTATTGATTCTTTCATATGCTGGACCGCTTAGAACTGGATGGGTACAAAATGCCATTACGCTTGTAGCGCCATTTTTTTTGAATACTTCAGCTGCTTTGACAATGGTGCCAGCTGTATCTATCATATCATCAATGAGTATGACATCTTTGCCATTTACATCACCTATGATATTCATTACTTCGCTCTCATTTGCTTTTTCGCGGCGTTTATCTACTATTACCATATCTAGATTTAAGCTTTTAGCTAGGCTTCTAGCGCGTGCTACGCCACCCACATCAGGGCTTGCCACTATAGGATTTTTAAGATTTTTACTCTTTACATAGTCTAAAAATACAATAGTTCCATAAAGATTATCTACTGGAATATCAAAAAATCCTTGAATTTGTCCAGCGTGAAGATCCATAGTAACTACTCTATCTATACCAGCTGTTTGCATCATATTTGCTACTAGTTTAGCTGTGATTGGCACTCTTGGAGCAGCTTTTCTATCTTGTCTAGCATAGCCAAAGTATGGCACCACTGCTGTTATAGAGCTTGCACTTGAGCGTTTTAGGGCATCAGTTAGGATTAGTAGCTCCATTAAATTTATATTGGCTGGAGCACAGGTTGGTTGAATAATAAAAACATCTTTACCCCGCACACTTTCGCCTATTTGTACGCTAATCTCTCCATCGCTAAATCTCTTTATACTTGCCTCACTTAGCGGAATTCCAAGGTATTTAGCTACCATTTTTGAAAACTCTACATTTGCTGTCCCAGAAAAAATCTTATATCCACGCATCTTTATTCCTTAAAGAAGTTTAAGCGTAATTTTACACTAAATTTGCTTAAAAATTAGATTGATTTTGTAGGCTAAATTTAAGTTTATGAGCGATATGTAAGCAAATTTATTATAAAATCTTGTAAAAATTTAGGGTTAGTATGGGAAATTTTATCTGTTCGCACTGTAAGGGTGAGTTTGATCAAAGTGTTGCTATAAAAGATGATAGCGGGCATGAGTTTTGCTGTAATGGATGTATGAATGTATATGGGTTTTTAAATTCTCATAATCTATCTGAATTCTACGATAAGCTAGGCAATCAAAAACATTTTAAAGCGCCAAATTTAACTCAAATAGATACTGAGGCATTTTATAAAAATTATGTCAAAAATAGTGATGGATTTTGCGAAATTTATATAATTATAGAGGGAATTCACTGCTCAGCTTGTGTATGGTTAAATGAAAAAGTATTAATTTCAAGCGATGGAATTATAGAAGTATCGCTAAACTCAGCCAGTCAAAAAGCACACATAAAATGGGATGATAGCATTATCACATTAGATCAAATTTTGCATAAAATCAGCTCTATTGGCTATACTCCAATCCCGTATGATCCGCAAAAAGCTGATGTAAGAGCTAGTCAAAAGCGTCGTGAATTCTATGCTAAAATGCTTGTAGGGATATTTTGTACGATGAATATTATGTGGGTGGCTGTAGCCTTGTATGGCGGATACTTTAGCGGAATGAGTAAGGATATAAAAGATATCTTGCATTTTGCAGAGTTTATTTTAGCCTCTCCGGTGCTTTTTTATACCGGTAGTGAGTTTTTTAAAGGTGCATATTACGCTATTAAAAATCGCCAGGCCAATATGGATTTAAGTATTGCTGCTGGGGCTAGTATAGCATATTTTTATTCAGTATATGCGATGCTTAGTAGAAATGGTGAGGTATATTTTGACTCTGTAGCTATGATTATTACTTTTGTATTTATTGGTAAATTTCTTGAGGTTATTAGCAAGAAAAAATCAATTGATGCCCTTGATTCGCTTGGTGCTCTTTTGGTAAATCAAATTTATGTAAAATCTAATGATAAATTTGAATTAAAAGATGTAAATGATATAAAACCAGGAGATATCATCAAAGTGCGTAGTGGTGAGCGTGTAATGATTGATGGTAGTGTAGTTAGTGGGGCTGGTAGCTTTGATTTAAGTAGCATTACTGGGGAGAGCTTGCCGGTGTTGATTGGTCCTGGTAAGAAGATCATAAGCGGGGCTATGTGTATAGATGGTAGTGTGGAGTATGAAGCAACTGAGCTTTTTAAAAGTTCAGTGCTTAGTAAGATTATCGATCTTTTAAATAAAGCAAGCTTTAAAAAACCAAAAATAGAGCTTTTAGCTAATCAAATTTCAGCTAAGTTCTCTTTAGCGATTTTGCTTTTAGGGCTTGTAACATTTGGGATGTGGCTATTTAATTCTGGAGAGATTAGTGTAGCAATTATAGTAGCTGTAAGTGTGATTATCATCGCTTGTCCATGCATATTGGTATTTGCGGTCTGGTCTTCTACAAGTGATGAAAGCTCTCCGTTGTATTTATATACAGGGAACTTCACTAACTCTCCCTCCTCAAAAGAAGTAATTGCACATACACCATCCCAAACCTTAGTATTGGCACCAGTCGTATATACTTTTCCGTCAATGTCTGCATTGATGCAGGCCTGATTGCCCTCCTCATCATATTCCACCGAAATAGTGAGACGACCTTCCGTTACATCCAGACATTCATTGATAGAAATGGCTTCGCCACCTTCTAATGCCACTGCCTCGGCCCCAATCAATGTATTATTCTCGTCATATTTCAGAGTGAAATCGCCTCTTACTACCAATAACACATCCTTTGTAGCAATTCCGCCAGTTTCTTTTTCATATTCCGCTTCATCACGATAGAGGTTCAAATCATAATGACAAGGTGATTCAAGGGTACCATCTCCTGTTATGCTGACGGTAATCACACCAAATGTGCCACCTTTATACATCTCTTTGTCACTAACCACAAAACGTAAAGCATTACTTGTAATATCTAAGATTCCCGTATCATACCAGTCAATCACTACATTCCATGTTCCAGGGCTTAAATACTGATCCAAAACCAAATCTGCTGTATTATCTTCTGC
>JAFVMP010000247.1 GCA_017506845.1 Campylobacter sp. | reverse complement strand
ACAGAGTCATTAATCTTTTATTGATATTATCTCTATTTTTAATAGGAGCAAAGCTTCTAGCTATGGCTAGAGATTTTCGTGGTTGATTTTTAATAATTTTGTCTTGATGGCTTAAATTTAAAGAGCTATAAAGATTTATAGCATATTTGCCAAGTTTGTCAAATATATGCTTGGCATTTAGAGCATCTTTAATAGTAGTAACTCCATATTTTTGTAAGCTTTTATAAAGAGATTTACCTACTCCTGGAAGTTTAGAAATTTGTAGATTTTCTATCTCTTGTGGGCTGTTTATTTGATATATTTTGCTAGGTTTTGCTAGATTGGTTGCAAGCTTGGCTAGTAGTTTATTTGGTGCAATTCCTATACTACAAGGTAAATTTAGTTTATTATTTATCTCAAATTTAAGCTTATTAGCAAATTCTAAAGGATTAATATCATATTTTGTTCCAGTAAGATCTATAAAATACTCATCAATACTATACTTCTCAATTTCATCAGTATAATTAAGTAATAAATTATAAAGAGAATTTGATAATTTATGATATAGCTCAAAATCTGTTGGGACTATGATTAAATCAGGACAGAGTTTTTTGGCTAAACTTGAGTGCATAGTGCAGTTAATTCCTATAGCACGAGCTTCATAAGTAGCACTTAAAATTATGCCATACTCATGATAGTCGCCAAATATATCAAATTTACTTCCACTTGCTACGGCGGCTTTTTTACCAATTAAGCTTTTATCTATTGTTGCAGCTGCACTGATAAAAAATGCATCAAGATCTATGTGAATAAACATAGTCTAAATTCTAGCTAGTTTTAATCGTAAAGAGTTTAAAACTACGCTAATAGAGCTTAGACTCATAGCAAGTGCTGCCCACATCGGTGTAAGATGAATTCCAAAAGATGGCTCTAAAATTCCAGCAGCAATTGGAATACAAATAGTATTATATCCAAACGCCCAAGTTAAATTCTGTTTTATAGTAGTGTTGCTTTTTTTGGCTAGATTTATACTTTTTATAACTCCATTTAGGCTATTTTGCATTAAGATTATATCGGCGCTATTTTTAGCTAGATCGCTTCCAGAGTTCATCGCTATAGAGATATCGGCAGCTTTTAAAGCAGCAGCATCATTGATCCCATCTGCTATAAATGCGACTTTTCCTGATTTTTTTAAATCTTCTATTATCTCATATTTTTGATGTGGTAAAACCTCGCTATAAACCATATCAATACCAAGTTCTTTGGCTACTAGATTGCTGATTTTATGGCTATCTCCACTTAAAATTACTGGGGTTATATTTTGTAATTTTAGGTTATCTATTATCTCTTTAGCATTTGGCTTAATAGTATCGCTAATAACTATATATCCGCTAAATTTGCCATCAATTGCTACTAAAACAACACCATATCCAGCATCCATTTTTTGCTCTATTATGGCTTTTTGATTTTTGTCTATGGATATTAAATTTAAATTTAGTAATCTTTCATTGCCTATTAAAACATTATCGCTTTTAATTCCAAGCCCGCTAATATACTCAAATTTACTTTGAAATTTGACATTGATTAGCTCTTTGGCGTAGTTTGTAATCGCATTTGAAACTGGGTGTGAGTTTAGTGCTGAGATATTAGCTACTATAGATAAATCGCTTTTATTAAGACTGGTTTCTATTACGCTGATATCTGCTGTTGTGATAGTTCCAGTTTTATCAAATACGGCAAATTTAATATCATTGAATTGCTCTAGGGCAACTGGATTTTTAATTAATATTGAATGCTTTAAAGCTAGTGATATAGCGCAAACTATAGCAATTGGCGTAGCAAGTCCTAAGGCACAAGGACATGAGATAATAAGCACGCAAATAGCACTTAAAATTCCATTAAATTCCATACCAAAACTAGCCCAGATACAAAATGTAGCCACAGAAGTAGCTATTACTAAAGGGATGAAAATATTTGCTACTTTATCAGCTATACGCGAGATAGATAGCTTTTTACTAGCTGCGTTTTGAATAAGATTTAAAATTTGAGCCAGTAAGGTATCATTTGGACTTTTAGTAACTTTTATTAATATATGGCCATTGCAGTTTAGAGTACCGCTATATACCATCTGACCAGTGCTTTTATAAACTGGCATACTTTCGCCATTTATTGCACTTGTATCTATCTCAGCACCACCATTTTCTATAATGCCATCACATGGAATTATAGAGCCAGTTTTGACTAAAACTATATCTCCGATTTTAAGACTACTAGCTAAAGTCTCTTTAGTACTCCCATCGCTAGAGATGATAAAAGCCTTGGTTGGGCTTAGGTTTATTAAAGATTTTAGGTAAGATGAAGCAGTGGCTTTGGCTCTGTTTTCTAAATATTTGCCAAGCAAGACAAAGGTGATAATCATTGTCGCACCGCTAAAGTATAGGTAGTTTAAATTTTGTGGAATTTGATTATGAAAAATTGTGGCAAAAATAGAGTAGCAAAATGCTGAAAAAGTACCTAAAAATATGAGTACATTCATATCATAATTACGCTCTTTTAAGCTCTTTAATGCATGAGAGTAAAAACTAGATCCGCAATAAAATATCCCAATACAAGCCAAAACAATCATAAATGGCATAGGTATAGGATTGGATTTACTCATCTCTGCCCACATAAGAGCTGCGCTAATTATAGAACAGATTATAAATTTATTTTGGTAATTTTTTAATTCTTGATTTTGAGTATTTTCAAGTTCATTTTGATTATTTACAATACCAAAACCAAGTTTAATAATTTTATTTTTTAATGCTTCTATATCAGCATTTTGATCATATTCAAATACAGCACAATGAGTGTTAAAATCTACATTTGCAGACTTTATTCCCGGGATTTTTAGTGCTGATTTTTTAATAGAATTTGCACAATTTACACAGCTCATTCCGCTGATTTTTAACTCAATCTTGTTCAAGTAAATTCCTAAATTTCTTTAATAACTTCAAAGCCAAGCTCATTTAGCTCATCTATAAATTTAGTCTTAATCTCATCGCTATTTATATCTATAGTAAGAATTTTTGGCTCACTTGTTAAGTCAATAATAATAGTGCCAAATTCATCTTCAAGAGAGTTTTTTATCAAATTAACACAGCTTTGACAATTAATATTTTTAACTTCTAATTTCATAATTTTTCCTATTTTGATTTTGAATTTCAAAAATTATATAATTATATAGCTAATTAATATTTAACGATTTTTTGCTATAATTTACGCTTTATAAAATCCAAAAGGACAAAAATGGGAAGAGCATTTGAGTATAGAAGAGCTAGTAAAGAGGCTAGATGGGATAAGATGAGTAAGTTATTTCCAAAGTTAGCCAAAGCTATTACAGTTGCAGCCAAAGAGGGTGGAAGCGATCCAGATATGAACCCAAAACTTCGCTCAGCAATAGCTACAGCAAAAGCTCAAAATATGCCAAAAGATAATATTGATGCAGCAATCAAAAGAGCAAGTGGAAAAGATAGCAGCGATATTAAAACTATATTTTACGATGGCAAAGCAGCTCATGGTGTGCAAATCATTGTAGAAACTGCTACTGATAATGCTACTAGAACAGTAGCAAATGTTAAGGCTATATTTAATAAAAATGGTGGTGAAATATTACCAAGTGGAAGCCTTAGTTTTATGTTTAGCCGTAAGGCAGTTTTTGAAGTTGAGATACCAGCTGGCGATCTTGAAGAGCTTGAATTAGATCTTATTGATTATGGACTTGAGCTGTTAGAACAGAGTGAAGATAGCTTGATGATATATGGTGATTATACAAGTTTTGGTACGCTTAGTGATGGGATTGAAAAGTGTAATCTAACATTAAAAAAGGGTAGCTTGCAATATATT
>JAFVMP010000246.1 GCA_017506845.1 Campylobacter sp. | reverse complement strand
GCTTTTTCAGCGTTAATCATTTCCAAGTTCTTCTTTTGCAGTAGTATGCGTCCTTGGCTATCCATGTCCAGCATCTCTGCCTCTGACATAAACTGCATCAGTATCATTTGGTCTTCTGGGTAAGCAATATAGTAGCAGCATGGCTAAATTCTAATGAAATACAAAGCGGCACATAAAATGCTGCAATAATAGGAATAGTACCAAAGCTAGTACCAATTCCCATAGTAACAAGCAACCCAATAGCTAGCATAATAATGGCTCCGCCAAGCTTACCGCCACTAATTGTAGTAGCAAATTCAACCAGCTCACCAATCCCGCCAGTCTCTCTAATAACAGATGCAAACCCAGCTGCAACAAGCATAATAAACGCAATAAATGCCATCATACTTAGGCCATTTTCCATTACTTTATCAATCTTTTTATACTCAATACCACCAAAAGCTATCATAAAAATAAGCCCTATCAATCCACCAAGCGGCAAAGAACCACTCCATAACTGAACGCCAAAGGCAATCACAGCACCAATAAGTAAAACCCACTCTTTCTTGCTCATTTTAATATCAAGCTTGCTATCATAAAGCTCTTTAGCTTCCATAGGGCTTTGCTCATAACTGCGTGGCTTACGATAGTAGATAATCGCTAAAAATAGCCCAATAAGCATCGCTACTCCACCAAGCCACATAACAGAGCTAATATCAGATAGATTAGTCTCTAGTCCATTTTGGCTTATCTCCTTGGCTAAGATATTATGAAAAATTAGCCCAAATCCAACCGAAGCACTTACATATGGAGCCTTCAGCCCAAAAGTCAAAGCACACGCTACAGCTCGCCTATCAATTTGCATTTTATTCATAAGTGCTAAAAGTGGCGGAATAAGAATAGGAATAAATGCAATATGCACCGGAATTAAATTTTGTGAAAAACATGCTACAAATGCAATTGTAAGCACAAACCAAAATGTTTTTTTGCTAATTAATTGGCTTACATAGTGAATTAAAATTGCAGTTAGATTACTCATAGCAATAGCAGCGGCTAACGCACCAAGAAGAATATAACTAAGAGCAGTCTCAAGATTGCCTTGCATACCTTTAATTAAGATATTTATAGTGGTGATTAAATCTATATTTGCACTAATTCCAGCTACTAAAGCAGATACAAGGATAGCTAATAAGATATTAAATCTTAATAAGCACAAAGCGCACATAACAATCACGCTAATAACTACAGGATTTAAAAGAAGCATTGTCTACCTTTTATTTTGATTAAATTTGGAATTATACATATTTTTGGCTTAAATTGCTAAGCGGTATTAGCTTAAATTTTATTAAAATTCAGTTTAAGTTAAAATACAATTAGATAAAATCTAACATTTTGTTATTTTTGAAAAAAGAGAGTCGATGAGCGAGATTATTGGATATAATGTAGATGGAGAGATAGTAGATACTCAAAGCTACACCGGAGGCGGTAGTGAGATTAAATTTGACAACTCTAAAGAGGCGCTAGAGATTATACGCCACTCATGTGCGCACTTAATGGCTGCAGCGATTAAGGAGCTTTATCCTGATGTTAAATTTTTCGTTGGACCTGCTATTGAAGATGGATTTTACTACGATATGCGTGTAAGCAAAAGCGATGGTAGCAAACTAGGCGAAGATGATTTAGCTATAATTGAGAAAAAAATGAAAGAGTTAGCCTTAGCTAAAACTTCAATTGTAAAAATAAACTCAACTAAATCAGAAGTAGCTGCAAAATACGCCGATGATGACCTAAAGCAAGAGGTATTAAAAAGAATTCCAGATGGAGCTGTAAGCCTGTATTCTCAAGGGGGTTTTGAAGATATCTGTCGTGGGCCACATATTCCAAATACCATTTTTGCTAGATTTTTTAAACTTACTAGAATAGCTGGGGCATATCTTGGCGGTGATGAAAATCGTGAGATGCTAACTAGAATTTATGGTACAGCTTATGCGGATAAAGAGAGCTTAAATGAGCATATTAGAATTATAGAAGAGGCTAAAAAGCGTGATCATCGTAAGCTTGGTACTGAGATGAAATTTTTCACTTTTGATGAGAGCGTAGGTGTAGGATTGCCAATTTGGCTACCAAATGGATCAAGACTTAGAAGCCGCTTGGAGCATAAACTATATCGCACTCATAGACTTCGTGGATATGAGCCAGTGCGTGGGCCAGAGATTTTAAAAAGCGATGCATGGAAAACAAGTGGCCACTACGCTAATTATAAAGAAAATATGTATTTTACTGTAATTGATGATCAAGAGTATGGTATTAAGCCAATGAATTGCGTAGGCCATATTAAAGTTTATCAAAGCGAAATTAGAAGCTATAGAGATCTTCCGCTTAAGTTTTTTGAGTATGGTGTAGTGCATAGACACGAAAAGAGCGGCGTATTGCACGGGCTATTTAGAGTGCGTGAATTTACACAAGATGATGCACATCTATTTTGTATGCCAAGCCAGATTAAAGAAAATGTTTATGAAATTTTAAGTTTTGTTGATACTCTTATGAATGCGTTTGGATTTAGCTACGAGATGGAGATTTCTACTAAACCAGCTAAAGCTGTTGGCGATGATGAGGTATGGGAGATCGCTACAAAAGCATTAAAAGATGCCTTAGATGAAAAAGGGTTAAAATATGGTATTGATGAAGGTGGTGGTGCGTTTTATGGGCCAAAAATCGATATTAAAATCACAGATGCCCTTAAAAGAAAATGGCAATGCGGTACTATTCAAGTAGATTTTAACCTTCCAGCAAGATTTAATCTAGAGTATATCGATGAAAATAATGAAAGAAAACAGCCAGTTATGCTTCATCGTGCAATTTTAGGGAGTTTTGAGAGATTTATTGGAATTTTACTTGAACATACTGCTGGTGAATTGCCATTTTGGATTGCACCAACTCAGGTTGTGATCATACCAATTGGTGAAGCTCATCAAGAGTATGCTAAAGAGATTTATGCAAAATTACTTGATATGAATATAGATAGCGAAATCTTTAGCAAAAATGAAACACTGAATAAAAAAATTAGAAATGCAGAAAAACAAAGAGTACCTATGATAATAGTACTTGGCGATAATGAGGTGGCAAATAGAGGTGTAGCACTGCGTGATCGTAGAGCTAGAGAACAAAAGGATATAAGTCTAGATGATTTTTATAGCTTAGTCCAAACCAAATTAAACGAGGTGAATATTTGAGCAAAGATAAAGAGGTTTATCTAAACGATGAAATTCGCGCAAGCGAGGTTAGATGTGTAGGAGATGATGGCACTGCGTATGGTGTTATCAGTAGAGATGAAGCGTTAGATATCGCTAATAAAATGGGATTAGATCTAGTTTTGATAGCAGCTGATGCTAAACCGCCAGTATGTAAGATAATGGATTATGGCAAATTCCGTTATCAACAAGAAAAAAAGCAAAAAGAGGCTAAGAAAAAGCAAAAAGTAATAGAGATAAAAGAGATTAAGCTTTCAGCCAAAATTGCACAAAATGATATAAACTATAAGATAAAACACGCTCAAGAGTTTTTATCTGAGGGCAAATATGTTAAATTTAGAGTATTTCTAAAGGGGCGTGAGATGTCTACCCCAGAACTTGGCGTAAATATGCTTGAAAAGATCTGGGAAATGGTTCAAGAGTATGCTGATAGAGACAAAGCTCCAGTTCTTGAGGGTCGTTATGTAAATATGCTTGTAACGCCTAAAAAATAACGCTACAAGCATATTAATTTGGTAGGTGAATTTCATAGATATCCACCTACCAAACTGATAAATTATAAAATAAATCCAAAATAACTTCTAATAATTAGATTGATTACTATACTATTTAAATCTAGATAAAATCATAAAATAATATTTGAAATTGATAATATAAAAGATTGATATATTATATAAACCCGCAATGACTAAGCATTGCGAGTTTTATTTAAGCTATTAAAGATTTAAATTTAAACTACTGTAATAGTCTTAATATATTTTGTTGTACTGAGTTGGCTTGACTCATAGCATAGCTACCACTTTGGGCTAAGATATTGAATTTAGAGAAGTTTGCACTCTCACTAGCAAAGTCTACATCTCTTATTTGAGATTCAGCTGATTTTACATTTACTTGGGTAACTGTAATATTATTTATAGTAGCTACTAATTGGTTTTGTACTGAACCTAGATCAGCTCTTAATTTATCTAGAGTTTTTCTAGCTGCTTCAGCT
>JAFVMP010000245.1 GCA_017506845.1 Campylobacter sp. | reverse complement strand
GACGTGACTCACATAGCGAGTGGAAGTGCAGACCTTCGACACCCTTAGGCCATGCGGTGATGTCACAGCTGCGCACACCCAATCTCGACTCGGCGATACAGGGGTTGTAGAGGCATCTTTAAAATATGGAGTATCTAGGGCAAATTCCCACCAGATATCGTTTATATTTCTATTTTGGCTATCGGTGTAACTTTGTAAAAATCTCCATGGCTTTTCGCCATAGTGGATGATTTTTGGCTCTTTATAGCTTTGCATAAACTCAGCCCTAGTGCAGTTTAAGCGATATGGGTTTTCATCCTTGCATATAGAAAAACAAAAGCTAATTGATGAAAAATTATAAGCAATTGGTAGCTTTAAGAGCTTATTTGCTGGGATTGTAGCGTTTAATAGGTCTTGATCGGCAGCTTTTATGTATGTGCATTTTTGTGCTAAGGATTGGCATTTTTGTTCTATTTGATTCTCTATATAAGCCTTTGTGTTGATGAGTAAAAATCCAGAATTGAAGTAGTCATTTGTAAATTTATGGGTTATGATTTGGCTATTTTGTTTATACTTTATTTTGCGTTTTTTACTACCTGGATCATTTACTGCAGCTAAAATATTATCCCTTAAATCAATAGCAAAAAGCTCCCTTAAATCGCAAAGGCAGAGCATATCAGAATCTAGATATAAGCATCTATCCACGCTTGGGTTGAGATAGTTTTTGAGTTTTAATCGATAATAAGGCAAAAAATTGCTATGCGCTGCCCCTGAGATTGGAAAGTTAGAAAACTCTTTATCATCTATTATATGGGTTAGAATTTGGCATGGATATATTTGGTTAAGCTCGTTTTGAAGTGAATTTAGTTTATTTTGAGTTTGGCTTGATATATTATCGCTAAGAATGTGAAAGATATAGCCTTCTTGCTTTTGCTCACTGCTTAAGTCATCAAAATTAATAGCTTTATAACTGCTAAATGAGCTATCTTTTGGTGCATTAAAGCCGCTATTTTTACATATATCTTTAAAGCTTAAATTTGCATTTGTATTTTTGATTATGCTATTTATGAGTACTGCTGTATATTTGATATAATTCTCATCTGAACTAAATATAATATGAAACATTTTAAGCCTTTTTTAGCTTGAATTATAGCAAAATATGGTAAGATTTATATTTAGTGAAATTTGGAGATTTATCTTGAATGATGTAAAAGTATCAATAATAATCCCTGTATATAATGTAGAAAGATATATATCTGAGTGTTTGGATTCTTGTATTAATCAAACCCTGCAAGATATAGAGATTATAATCGTAGATGATTGTGGAAGTGATAAAAGCATGGATATCGCCCAAGAGTATGCCAAAAAAGATAGTAGAATAAAGATTATTAAAAATAGGCAGAATATGGGATTATTTTTAACCAGATGCGAAGGGGTTAAATCCGCAACGGGGGAGTATATTTTAAATTTAGATTCTGATGATTTTGTGGATTTAGGGGCTTGTGAGATAGCTTATAATGCTAGCAAAGATGGGTATTATGATGTAGTTACATTTGGGAGCTATTATTGGAATAATAATAGCGCTAGTGTGTTTAACGAGTTTGAGACATCTAGCTTTGATAGTGGGGATGAATTTGGTAATTGGCTGTTTAGAAGTAAAAATATATCTTGGAATCTCTGGGGTAGGCTGATTAAAAGAGATATCTATCTTGCAAATTTAGATTTTTTATCTGCAATTAATTCAAGGCTTATAATGGCTGAGGATGTGCTAGCTATGTTTGTGATTTATCATAATTGCCAAAGGCTAAATTTCATATCTGATATGCTCTATTATTATAGATACAATCCAAGCTCAAGCACTAATGATAAAAGTATAGAAAATATTAAAGAGAGTATAAAAAGTTTTGAAGAAGTAATTGCTAAGATGAAAGAATTTGTGCTAAAAAATAGGTGTAACAAAAAGTGGCAAAAACTTTATATATCGCTTGGTGTACATGAATGCAATATTCTTAAAAGGGAATTGAAAATTAAAGAAGGAAAATATGGATTTAGAGATAAATTTAAATCTTTCATAGAAGGAAGGTGGTTTGTGATCAGGCGAAAATTAAGAGTTAAATTTGGAATATAAAGGAAAATAATGCCTAATCCAAAAGTATCAATTATAATTCCAGTATATAATGTAGAAAAATATATATCTGAGTGTTTGGATTCTTGTATTAATCAAACCCTGCAAGATATAGAGATTATAATAGTAGATGATTGTGGAAGCGATAAAAGTATAGATATAGTAAAAGAGTATGCCAAAAAAGATAGTAGAATAAAGATTATTTATAATAAACAAAATCAAGGACCATTTGTTAGTAGGAATAATGCTGCTATAAAAGCTAGTGGAGAATACTTATTATGTTTGGATTCGGATGATTTTTTAGATTTAAAAGCTTGTGAGATAGCCTATAATGCTACTAAAGATGGGTATTATGATATTGTTAAATTTAATGCTTATAACTATGACAGGAATATTGCTGACATATTGGGAACAGCTTTAGATAATCGTAGTTTTGAATCCTTGGAAGAATATGCGAATTATATTTATAAGCAAAAGGATTGCCCTAGATGGAATTTGGCTTTTATGATAGTTAAAAGAGATATCTATTTAAAAGCTTTTGAAATTTTAAATTCAAAAGATAGAATCACAATGGCAGAAGATGCTTTGATGAGTTTTGTGCTTTGGAATTTATCTAATAAATTTTGTCATATTTGTGATATTTTGTACTACTATCGTCAAAATGATAATTCAACAACTAAAAGTAGCTGTAATAATGTAATTGAAAAAAATATACAAGACCTTATATTTGTAATTAATAAAATAAAAGCAATTTCAAAAAAATATAAATTTAATACTAAAATTACTAAATTATATATAATTTATTTGCGATATTGCGAATACAATATAAGAAAACCGCATAAAAAAATCAATAAGATTATATTTAAAATATATAAT
>JAFVMP010000244.1 GCA_017506845.1 Campylobacter sp. | reverse complement strand
TTTAACCCTTTAAAATCAAACCTATTTGTAACCTCTTTTTTAGCTACTTCTAGAGCGTTTTTTACCTCCATCATATCGACACTTGCACTTATATCAAAGCTATGTTCATCAGCCATTTTTTACCCCTTTATGAAATCTTCTATATTTTTAGCACTTAGCTCAATTAGTTTTTTTCTAGCCTCTACGCTTGCCCACGCAATATGTGGAGTAATCATTAATCTATCTTTATTTTTTACTTTTAATAAAGGATGATCAGCTCTAATTGGCTCTTTTTCAAGCACATCAGTAACAAAATAAATTTCACGCTCATCTATAATTTGGGCGATTTTTTCTTCATCTATTATACCGCCACGACCGCTATTTACAAGCATTGCGCCATCTTTTAGCTGGTTTAGAGCATTAGCATCAAATAGATTTTTTGTATTTTCATTTAATGGAGCGTGAATGCTTATTATATCGCATTGTAAAGCCTCTTTAAAGCTTACTCTTTTAAATTCGCTATTTGAGTTGTTTCCACTTGTTGAATAGTAGCAAACATCGCAGCCAAAAGCTTGAGCGATTTTAGCTATTTCAAGGCCGATTGTGCCAAGACCAACTACGCAAAATTTTTTGCCGCTAAGTTCGAAAATTGGTCTATCTAAATTTACAAATATTGGACTTTTTGCCCAACCATCGCTATTTTTGCCATAGTTTTCATAGTAGCTTGTACTATTTCTAAGAGCTAAAATATTGGCAAAAGTTTGTTGAGCTACGCTATTTGTAGAGTAGCCAGCTACATTTTTAACTGGAATATTAGCCTCTTTTGCAGCTTCTAAGTCGATATTATTTACTCCTGTTGCAGTTACGCAGATTAATTTTAAATTTGTTTGAGCAAGAACATCTTTTGTAATTAATACTTTATTTGTTAATACTATATCTGCATTTTGAAGTCTTTGAACTGTTTGATTAGCCTCAGTCATATTATAGCTAATAAACTCACCAAATTTGCCAAATACAGCATCTAAATCTACATCATTACCTAATGTATCAGCATCTAGACATACTATTTTCATATTTTTCCTTTTATAAGCAATGGCTTTAATATTAACATTTTTTTATTAATTAAGAGCTATTTTGAGATTTAAATTTGCAAATATTTACAAATTTTGCCGATTTACTTGGTAAAATATGCAAAAATAAAAGGTAAAATCATGGCAATAGGTCCAGTAGCAAGTATGATATATGTAAATCAAAATGCTCCAGTTGCAGCATCAGTACAAAGCGATTTTCAATCTAAGTTGGATATGCAAATGGCAATTAATGCAGCAGCGTCAGCTGAAAAGAAAAAAGAGGTCGAAGAGACTCGCCCAACTGAGGAGAGCTACAGAATTGATCCAGAAAATGAGCATGAAAAGCAGACGCAAAAAGAGGATTTAAATGAGCAAAATCACAAGCCAAAGCACAATGATAAAGAGAGCGATGAATTTGAGCTTGATGAGAGTAGTGATGGCGAATTTGATGAAATGGATGGGATTGAGTTTAGAAGATTAGATATAGTGGTGTAATATGAGATATATATTTTTAGCGCTTTTTTGTATAGCATTACAAGCTGGAGATATTAGCAAAATAGACATTGTAGTAGCTAAGCGTGGAATGCTTGGGGCATATATTTATGGAGCTGGCACAAGTAATGTTATAGTAAGTTTTGATGGAGAGAGGATAGAGAGCTGTCGCATTGATGGGGTTAGCAGTTTACTAGATAGAGTAGTAAGGCAGTGGGCTTTGCAATGTAAGCTACCAAATAGGGCTGGAAAGGTTGAGATAAAATATTTTGATACATATAATAAACGTCAAACAGTAGCCAAATTCATCAACTAAATTTGGTTAAATTTTAGCTAAATTTGGGTAAAATCACAGCTTTTAAGGATGGTTTATGAAAAAGAGAATTTTTGTTGGGGTCGCTTTGTTTGCGGCGTTTTTGGCAGTTGTGGTGCTAGATATTTTTTGGCTAAATTTTGCTATTTTTGGCGTACTTTTGGCTATTGCTGTGCTAGAGAGTCTAAAGCTTTATGGACTTAAGGAAAAGTCGCTTGCAGTGATTGCAGTGGCGTTTTTTACACTACTACCTTTTATTGGTGGAATTCAAGATATTTTTAAGATAATACTTCTAAATTTGATTGTAGTAGCAAGTATTTTAGCTTATACTAAAAATGAGAATTTAAAGCTGATTTTGCCATTTATATATCCAACTGCACCAATGTTTATGCTCTTTGCAATTTATCAAAGTTATGGAATTGCGGCACTATTTTGGCTTATTTTTAGCGTGGTGGCTAGTGATAGTGGGGCTTATTTTATAGGAAAATTTTTTGGCAAAAGAAATTTTAGTGCTTCAAGCCCAAATAAGACTCTTGAAGGTGTGGCCGGTGGATTTGTGATTGGGTCTGTATTTGGTGTGGCTGCTGGGTTATTTTTAATGGATATAGACTTTTTAATTGTTATTTTATGTTCAGTTAGTGTGGTAATTTTTGGTATATTTGGAGATCTATTTGAGAGTTATTTAAAGCGTTTAGCTGGAGTTAAAGATAGCGGTGTGATACTAGGCGAACAGGGTGGATTATTAGATAGAATGGATGGATATCTATTTGGCGTCTTGGCGATGTATATGGTGCTTGTATGATAATTCTTGGCAGTAGTGGAAGTATCGGTCTAAATGCATTAAATTTAGCCAAAGAGTATAACTTAAAAGTCGATGCTTTAGCATGTAAAAGTAGTCTTAAAGTATTAAACGCACAAATAGAGGAATTCTCTCCAAAATTAGTATATATAGATGATGATAGCTTAAAACCTTTGGTAAATCATAAATTTGTTTTTAGCAGAAAAGATGGAATAGAGAAATTTTTAATAGCATGTGATGAGCAAAGTCATGGCTCAAAACTTATAAATGCTTTTGTAGGATTTGATGGATTAGTGCCTAGTGTGATGGCTTTAAAGTTGGGATTTGATCTGGCTTTGGCAAATAAAGAGAGCCTTGTAGCTGGTGGGCAATTCTTAGATTGTTCAAAGATTACGCCAATTGATAGTGAGCATTTTGGACTTAAATTTTTGCTAAAAGATCGCCCAAAGCTACATAGATTGATTATTACAGCAAGTGGTGGTGCCTTTTATGGGCGTGATATTGCTAGTTTAAAAGATGCTAGCGTAGAAGAGGCATTAAAACATCCTAATTGGAATATGGGAGCAAAGATTACTATTGATAGCGCTACAATGGTAAATAAGCTATTTGAGATTATTGAAGCGTTTTGGCTATATGGATGCCAAAATATAGAAGCATATATAGAAAGAAAATCTTTAATTCACGCACTTATTGAATTTAAAGATGGCTCTACAACTGCGCATATATCAAAGCCAGATATGAGATTAGCTATTGCTCATGCTATAGGCCTTAATAATCAAAGGATTATTGAAAATTTAGATATTACAAAATTACAAAATATAACTCTTGAGCCAATTGATTTAGAGCGATATAGGGCTTTTAGTTTAAAAGATAATCTCTTACAAAATCCACAAATTGGTGCAATTATAAATGCTGCAAATGATGAAATAGTAGCAGGATTTTTAAGTAAGAAGGTTAAATTTAACTCCATTAGTGATGCGATTTTTGATGCGTTGGATAAATTTGGAAGTGATAAAATTGATAGCCTTGAATCAGTAATTGATATTAATCAAAAAGTAAGAGAGTATATAAAAAATAGATATATGGCCTAAATTTTACCGATTCTTAACAAAAAATTATTAAAATACATTAAAACTTAAAAAGGAAAAGTATTGCGTAAGATTATTGCATTT
>JAFVMP010000243.1 GCA_017506845.1 Campylobacter sp. | reverse complement strand
ATTTGAACAGATTGTAAAGCAGCTTCATAAGCTAATACCTACATATAAAGTTATAGATGATAGTGGTGAATATGTAGAAAAAGAGATGGCACTTATTAAAATATCCCTTAATGAAGATTTTAGCGGACTTGATGCGATACTAAAATCATATAACGCTATAGTTGCTAATGCTAATGAGCAGTATATAATAATAATGGGTTGTGATAACTCAGCTAGGATTGATTGTTTTATTAAAGTTATGAAAAAATACAACCCAATTCAAATAGTCCGCAGCGGCTCAGTAATGATGGAAGTGTAATGAAATTAAGTCAAATTTACTCTATTTTAGGATTGGAATTTAGTGGCGATGATATGGAGATAGTATCGCTTAGCTCATTGGCTTTAGCCAAAAGAGCGCAAATGAGTTACTGTGATTCATCTAAAAATACAAAATATCTATCAGATTGTCAAGCCGGTGCCATCCTTGTAACAAAAGAGATGGTTGATATGGTAAAAGGTAGAGCAGTTGTAGTAGATAATCCACATCTTGCCTTTGCTATTTTATCAAAATACTTCGCAAAGCCATTAATTAGAGATTTTAAACCATCAAATATTGATGAGAGCGTAACTATAATGCCAAATGTATATATAGGAAATGGCGTAAGCATTGGTAAAAACTGCCTAATAATGCCAGGAGTTTACATTGGCGATGATGTTAAAATTGGCAATGATTGTATAATCCATCCAAATGTAACAATCTATGCTGATAGTGTAATTGGTAATGAATGCATTATAAACGCAAATTCAGTTATCGGTAGTGATGGATTTGGCTATGCTCATACAAAGACTGGCGAACATATTAAAATTTATCATAATGGCTGGGTTGTTTTAGAAGATTGCGTAGAGATTGGTGCTTGCACTACAATAGATAGGGGAGTTTTTGAACCAACAATAGTACGCAAATACTCTAAAATAGATAATCTAGTTCAAATAGGCCATAATTGCGAAATTGGCTATGGTAGTATCTTAGTATCTCAAGTTGGTCTAGCAGGTAGTACTAAGCTTGGTCGTAATGTTATAATGGGTGGACAAAGCGGTACTGCTGGACATCTAAGTATAGGTGATTTTGCTAAAATAGCTGGGCGTGGTGGTGTATCAAAAAATCTAGAAGGCGGCAAAGAGTATGGCGGATATCCTATTATGGAGCTTAAAGAGTGGTTTAAAACACAGGCTAGATTCTTGCGTGAATTTGGTAGCAAAAAATAGCAAAAAAGGTAAAATATGGAAAATAAGGATCAATTTATAAATCGTGAATTATCTTGGCTTAGGTTTAATTCTAGAGTTTTAGCACAATGTAGCAAGGATCTTCCACTACTTGAAAAACTTAAATTTATAGCGATTTACTGTACGAATTTGGATGAATTTTATATGATCAGAATCGCAGGACTTAAACAGTTATTTGCTGCTGGTATCGTAGTAAGCGGTAGCGATGAGATGACCCCACTAGATCAGTTAAGAGAGATTAGAAAATACCTAAAAGATGAACAAGAGGTACTAGAAAATTACTATAAAGACACAGTTAGCAAGCTTGCAGGACATGGATTATTTATCCAAAATTATGAAGAGTTAAGTGACGAGGTAAAATCTAGAGCAGATGAATATTTTTTCTCAAATATTTTACCTGTTATTGTGCCAATTGCTGTTGATCCTACACACCCATTCCCACATCTTAATAACCTTAGCTTTGCTTTGGCAGTTAAACTTTGTGATGATGCTCACCCTGAGATTATTAAGTTTGGTATGATTAGAATTAGTAGAGTTTTGCCTAGATTTTATTACGCTGGTGATGGAATTTATGTACCTATTGAGAGTATAGTTCATAGGCATGCAGCTGAAATTTTCCCAGGATATAGACTGCTTAGTAGTTGTGCATTTAGAGTAACAAGAAATGCTGATATGGTAATTGAAGAAGAAGAAGCCGATGATTTTATGATGATTTTAGAGCAGGGGCTTAAGCTTCGTAGAAAAGGGGCATTTGTTAGACTTCAAATAGATTCTGGATGTGATCCTGAGATTTTAGATTTTCTAAATTTACATATGAAAATCTTTTATAAAGATATCTATGAATATAATATTCCACTAACACTTGGAGCGCTTTGGCAAATTATTGGGGATAAGGAATTTTCTCATTTACTACTTCCGCCATACACACCAAAGACTTTACCGCCATTTGGGCAAAATATTTCTATGTTTGATGCTATCGATAAAGAAGATGTGTTATTATTTCATCCATATGAGAGTTTTGATCCTGTTACGCAGTTTATTAGAGAGGCAGCTAAAGATCCAAAGGTTATATCAATTAGAATGACCTTATATAGAGTGGAGAAAAACTCAGCTATAATTCAAGCATTAATAGATGCTGCTAATGAAGGCAAGCAAGTTACTGTAATGGTTGAATTAAAAGCGAGATTTGATGAGGAAAATAACCTTCATTGGGCAAAAGCACTAGAAAATGCTGGTGCACATGTAATATATGGTATTACAGGGTTTAAGGTGCATGCTAAAGTTAGTCAAGTTATTCGTCAAGTAGGGGATAAGCTAAATTTCTACATTCATTTAGGAACTGGAAACTATAATGGTAGTAGTGCTAAGATTTATACCGATGTAAGCTACTTTACCTCTAGAGCCGATGTGGCAAAAGATACCACAACATTTTTCCATATTTTATCAGGCTTTAGTAAAAATCGTCGCTTAAACGGATTGTCAATGTCACCAATGCAGATTAAAGAGCGTGTGATTGCAATGATTAAAAACGAAGCTAAAATGGGTAGCGAAGGTAGAATTATTGCTAAGATGAATGCGCTAGTAGATAGCGATGTAATAAAGGCGCTATATGAAGCTAGCAACGCTGGTGTACAGATAAATTTAATAATACGTGGTATCTGCTGTTTGCGCCCTGGTGTGCCTGGAATGAGTGAAAATATCAAAGTAAGATCAATAATTGGTAAATATCTAGAACACGCTAGAATATTTTATTTTAAACACGCTAATCCTAAATTCTATATCAGTAGCGCTGATTGGATGCCAAGAAATCTTGAGCGTAGATTAGAGTTGATGACTCCAATTACTGACCCGGTATCTCAAGGTAAATTAGGTGAAATACTACGCTTGCAAGTTCAAGATAATGAGCTAGCATTTGAATTAGAAAGTGATGGCGAGTATCACAGCATAATAAAATCTGAAGGCGAAAAAGTAGTAAATAATCAAGAGTTTTTTGAAGGCTATCTAAATAAAATTTTCAAAACAATGAAAAAATCTAGCGACCAAGACAAAGTTCAAATTCTAGCCTCAAAACTATTTAAAGAGAGTTAATAGCCCTTGCTTTAGCAGGGCTATTTCAGCTATTATTTATAAGTTTTTTGCTAAAATTCGCCAATTTTTAAATTCAAGGATATAATTAGCTATGAGCTGTCCCATGCGTACTTGCTTACCGTGCTATTTCTAAAGCTTTAAATAGTGATAAATTTACATTTTTAGCTAGATTACAGCTTTCATTTGTTAATGCTATATCCTATTTGGCTTTTGTGGTCACTTTTCCAGTGCATTGCAATTGTATATTTAAGCGAAAAACACGTATAACTCTATTAAAGCTAAAAAAATTCTATTGTAGTGATTTTAGTCAATTTTATAGATTTCACGGACTTCAACCGCCACTTGTTTTGTTTGAAATGTGCCATTCATACAGCCAGATCAAATAAATTTAAAAATATATAAAAGGATAATAAAATGTCAAAAAGTTTCGTAACAGGATTTCCAAGAATTGGCGAGCAAAGAGAGCTTAAATTTGCTCTTGAGAGTTTTTGGGCTGGTAAAACTAGCTTTGGTGAAGTAGAAAAAGTAGCTGCTGAATTAAAAAAACGCCACTGGAATTATCAAATCGATGCAAAAGTAGATTTAATTAGCGTAAATGATTTTTCATATTATGATTTAATGCTTGATAATATTGTAACTTTTGGTGCGATTCCTCCACGCTTTGCTGGACTTAGCGGTTATGACTTATACTTCTCAATGGCTAGAGGAAATGCAAATAGCGTAGCTATGGAGATGACAAAATGGTTTAATACAAACTACCATTATATAGTTCCTGAACTTAGCCGTGATGTTAAATTTAATCTAAATAGCAGCAAGATTATTGCTGAATATAAAGAGGCAAAAGAAGCTGGTGTATTAAATGCAAAAATCAATCTAATTGGCCCTATAACTTTCTTAGCTCTTAGCAAAACAACAGATGGTAGCAATGCACTTGATCATCTAGATGCTTTAAGTAGCGAGTATGTTAAGCTTATTGCTGAACTTTCAAAACTTGATAATGAGATTATTATTCAAATAGATGAGCCAATATTTGTAACAGATAGAGCAGCTGAGCTAGCTAGCCAAATTGTACCAATATATGATTCACTTGCAAGTGTTGCAGATAATGTTAAAATCATATTTATGACATATTTTGAGCATGCAAACGAAGCTGTGGCTCAAGTAGTAAAGAGTAAAATTTGGGCTATAGGTTTGGATTTTGTTCATGCAGCTTGCCAAGAAGAAGCTCTAAAACTACTATCAAATAGCGATAAAGTGCTTTTTGCTGGATTAATAGATGGTAGAAATGTATGGGTAAGCAATCTAGATGCTAAAGCTGAAATTGCCAATAAAATCAAAACATTTATCCCAGATGAACGCCTATATATCGGTACTTCATGCTCACTTTTACATGTGCCATATACTTTAAAATATGAAGAGAATTTAAGTATAAAAGAGTGGTTAGCATTTGGTGTTGAAAAACTTACAGAGCTTAAAATTCTAAAAAAACTAGTAAATGGTGTGGAATTTTGTGAAACTGGTAAATGCTTAATAGAGGCTAATCGGGCAGCAATTGCTTCTAGAAAAACATCTACATTAGTTAATGATATAAATGTACAAAATAGAGTAAAATCTCTAACCAAATTTGATAGAGATACAGCATATGAAGAGCGTATTAAAATTCAAAAAGAGACATTTAATCTACCTGATCTTCCTACTACAACAATTGGTAGTTTCCCTCAAACTCCAGAGTTACGCCAAGTTCGCAATGCGTATAAAAAATCTCTAATTACAAAAGAGTCTTATGAGAGCGAAATCAAAAAATATATTGATGATTGTATCAAATTCCAAGAAGATTGCGGTCTAGATGTATTAGTTCATGGCGAAAAGGGCGTAGGCGGATTCTGCGGCGGGTCGTTGCCCGCCTATGTACCGGTTAGTGACTGATTGTCGTTCCTTTCATTGTCAGTTTAATCAAAGTAGTCGTTATCCGTCATAACGCCACCAGGTCCTTTCTCACGGTATAAACGAAATAGGGTTCAAGGTCGACCACCTGCTGGCACTGAAGGAAAACGTCCTCATCGGTCGTCTGATTCCTGCCGGTATCGGTATGGACTGCTACCGCAAGATCGACGTCGAACGCACCCGTCCGATGGAATCTCCGCTGTACAACATGGAACTGACCGACAGCGAAATTGAAGACGCCAAGGCAGTAATCCGCGGCACCGAAGAAGAGGAAGATGACGAATTCGACATCGTACGTGACGATTTCGACATCGACGATATTCCCGCCGACGAAGATTTCGAACCCGATTTTGACGATGGTTCCGACGACTTCGACGATGAAGATCCCACCGACGAAGATTTCGAAGCATCCCTCAAGGATTTTGAAGAATAATTCAATATTCTTTAATT
>JAFVMP010000029.1 GCA_017506845.1 Campylobacter sp. | reverse complement strand
TGCAAGACGAGTAATACTATCAAGTAAGATAACAACATCTTTACCCATTTCTACTAATCTTTTAGCCTTTTCTATGACAAGTTCAGCTACTCTTACATGGTTTGAAGCAGGCAGATCAAATGTAGAGCTAAATACCTCTCCGCGTACGCTGCGCTGCATATCAGTAACTTCTTCAGGACGCTCATCAATTAACAAAACTATTAGCTCAACTTCTGGATGATTTCTTGTAATACCGTGAGCTAGCTCTTTCATTAGCTCAGTTTTACCAGTGCGAGGTGGAGCGACAATCAAGCCACGCTGACCCTTGCCAATTGGGGTAAAAAGATCAAGCACACGACCAGTAAGCTTCATCGGATCATATTCAAGCTGAATTTTTTGATTTGGAAATAATGGAGTTAGATTATCAAATAGTGGTCTTTCCTTTGCTTCAGCGATAGATTTATAATTAATCGCTTCTATCTTTAAAAGAGCGTAATATTTCTCCTGCTCTCTTGGTTCTCGTACTTGACCTGTGATGATATCACCGACTCTTAGAGCGAATTTTTTAATCTGACTTAGGCTTACATAAGTATCATTTGCAGAATCACTTAAATTTGCATCTGTAGAGCGTAAAAATCCATATCCACCCTCTACAATCTCCAAAATCCCAGTAAATAGGATAAATCCACCTTGCTTAGTTTGAGCTTTTAAAATCTCAAATACTAGCTCTTGACGACGAAATTCTCTAGGGTTTTGTACTCCGACCTCTTCAGCGATGGCAACTAAGCTATCTAAATCTTGGAGCCTAAGCTCTTCTATTTTATATCCATCAACAGGCGTGTGTGTGCGTGTATGTTGTTTTTTGGTTGGTTGGTTTGATTGTTGAGCAGTTTCCTTATTTTCCATTAGACCTCTTTAATATAGTGAATAAATAGCAGTACAACGAATAAAATTGTAGTTTGAAAGAACCAATTTTATACAAATTTTCTTAAATTGTCAATAAAATTTGAATTTAAATAAATGAATAAAATTTCAAAATTAAATCTACCATTAAGCCAAATCTAGATAAAATATCGTATTAAAAAAAGGGGCAAAAATGGCATACTCCAAAAAGGATCTCATCTCTACAAAAGATCTCACCACTGAGGATATATATCAAATTTTAAACCTAGCTAAAGATTACAAAAATTTAAATTTACAAAATGAGAAAAAGTCTCCACTTCTAAAAGGTGTAACGGTTGTAAATTCATTTTTTGAAAACTCTACTAGAACTCGCACAAGCTTTGAAATTGCAGCCAAAAGGCTATCTAGCGATGCTATAAATTTCACTGCTAGTAACTCAAGCACCAATAAAGGCGAAACCCTAATAGATACAATCAAAAATATAGAATCTATGCAAACAGATATCTTTATAATGCGTCATAGTAGTTCTGGTGCAGCACAATTTGTCGCTTCTCGCACTCCTAGCTGTGTGATAAATGCAGGAGATGGTTGCAATGAGCATCCTACTCAAGCGTTATTAGATCTTTTTACAATATATGAAAAATTTGGCTCATTTAATAATCTTACAGTTTCAATTATTGGTGATATAGCTCACTCTAGGGTAGCTAGATCAAATATCTATGCTATGCAAACATTAGGTATAAAAGTTAAACTATTTGGCCCACCACAAATGATGCAATATGCCAATGTTTTTGGCTGTGAAATTTGTAAAGATATGGATGAGGCAGTAAGCGGTAGTGATGCTATTATAATGCTTAGAATTCAGCTAGAAAGAAGTGATGATGAGACTCCATTTCCAAGCATTAGAGAGTATTGCAGATATTTTGGACTAAGCAAAACTAGAATGCAAAAAGCAAAAGAAAATGTAATAATCCTCCATCCAGGACCAATCAATCGTGGAGTAGAGTTAAATAGCGATGTAGCTGATGACCCACGCATATCTACTATCTTATCTCAGGTTGAAAATGGGGTGGCAATTAGAATGGCGATTCTAGATATAGTATATAAAAATCTAAAAGGGCTATAATGAAAACTCTAATTAAAAATGGAACAATAATAAACGCTAATGAGAGCAAAAAGGCAAATATTTTAATAGAAAATGATAAAATCATCGCTATTACTCAAGATGAACCAGCCGCAGATAAAGTTATCGACGCTAGTGGCAAACTAGTTATGCCGGGCTTAATTGATATCCATGTGCATTTTAGAGATCCAGGGTTTGAGTATAAAGATGATATTATCACTGGATCGCAAACTGCAGTAGCTGGTGGGGTAACTGCTTGTTGCCCAATGGCAAATACAAACCCAGTAAATGATAATGCTACAATAACTAGAGATATGATAGAAAAGGCTAAAAAACGCGGCTTAATAGATCTAATGCCAATTGGCGCTATAACCAAAGGAATGAAAGGTGGCGGTATCACTGAAATGGGCGAGATGAGTGAGGCTGGATGTGTAGCATTTAGCGATGATGGATTGCCTGTTAGCTCTAGCGATGTGATGCGTGCTGCGCTTGAATACTCAGCATTTCATGGCTCTTTTATTATCAATCACTCTCAAGACTGCTCACTATGTAGAAACGGCCATATGAATGAAGGACAAATGTCTATGAAGCTAGGCATTAAAGGTATGCCAAGAGAACAAGAAGAGATAATGATAAGTCGTGATATGCTATTAGCTAAGCTCACAGGTGGCCATATCCATATAGCTCATGTTAGTAGTGCATGGAGTTTAAAACTAATAGAAACAGCTAAAAAAGAAGGGATAAATATCACTTGTGAAGTCTGCCCGCACCACTTTACTTTTGATGAAAGTGAGCTAGAAAACTACGATACAAATTACAAAATGTCTCCACCGCTTCGCACTAAAGCTGATGTAGAAGCGATGAGAGAGGGGCTAAAAAATGGCGTTATAGATATTATCTGTACTGACCACGCACCTCACCATAATGATGAAAAACAAAGAGAATTTGATAAGGCTCCATTTGGAATTTTAGGTCTTCAAACGCTCATTCCGCTTACTTTAAATTTAGTTCGTGATGGGGTGATAAATTTAAATAAAATGGTAGAACTAACTAGCCTAAATCCAGCCAAACTACTAAAACTAAACGATAGAGGAGTTATCGCTGAGGGTTATTTAGCTGATATTACAATTGTTGATCCTGATTTTGAATATCTCTACGATGAGAAGTTAAATAAATCTAAATCACAAAACTCGCCACTTCTAGGTAAAAAACTAAAAGGTGCAGCAATTAAAACTATAAAATCTGGAAGATTAGTATATGATTTTCCAAATGTGGTAGCGTGATGAGAAGCGCATTTACAATGATTGAGTTAGTCTTTGTCATTGTGGTACTTGGTATTTTAGCTAGTATCGCAGTGCCTAGGCTAGTTGCCACTAAGGACGATGCAAGTGCTGTAACATCAGCTACTTTACTAAAAGATACCATCGTTCAGCTTACTGCATATTACACTATAAATGGCAGATTGCCAACTGGGGATTTAAAATCTCAAAGCAATTTAGAACAACTTGCCCCAACATATAAAAAATCACTAGATAAAAACGAAGCTTGGACAAGGTGCCTAAATATCACGCTTGCAAGCGATACTATTAGTGTTGATGATGCTAGTAATTCAAGCGAGCCATTATGCAAAACTTTAGTTAAAATTCCAGCTGTTAAAGAGTGGATAGATAATGATATCACCCTAAGCAGTAGCGGAATATTTAATTAATTTTCACTATTAAAAGGTAAATTTGCTTATTATAAGGCTTATATTAATGTAGCAATTTATAAATTGCTACGCTATAAATGATAAAATGGTTAATTTTCATATTTTTAAAGCTCTTTAATTTAAATTTTGATACAATGCCAAATTTTAAAAATCAAAATTTTGCATAAATTTAGTAAAAAAAAAAGGGGCATCGGGCGCTTGCCGTAGGTGGGATCCATGTTGGAAGCCGAGTTGGTCATGCTGATGCCCATCAGATCCTCTTTGATGGCCATGTTCGCATAGTAACCCGCAATACCGTAGTGGT
>JAFVMP010000242.1 GCA_017506845.1 Campylobacter sp. | reverse complement strand
GCTATCTCGTACTCCAGTTGTTAAAAAGTGGCTTTTAATAATTGATCATATCAAAAAAGAGGTTTTAAAAGATAAAGATATAACTCCAGCTAAAAGGGCGTGGGTAACTGAGAGGCTAAATATTATAAATTCGCTCCAAAACATAATGACCTTCCCAGGAATAATAGACAGATTAAAGGCTGGTGAGCTAAAGCTATATGGCTGGCACTATATCATTGAAACTGGTGAACTTTATAATTTCAACAGCGGAACAAAAAGCTTTAAACTATTAGAAAAGAGCATTAATTATGATGAAATTTACTCTCAAATTTTTACTGATTTTTAATCTATTTTGCAGCGTTTTACTCTGTAATGAACTTAGTAATACTAGCAATAAAATTATCTCATTAAACTCTCAGTTAAGCATAATAAAAGAACAAAAAAGCACTACAAAAGATGGAGATATTGCAATTTTAGAAGATGAAAAAAATGAACTCCTAAATAGACTACCAGCACTTATTACTAGTAGCAATGATTTTAATCAAACTCATCTAAGATCATATATAAAGGCGCTTAGTGCTGAATTAAATAAACAAACAAAGCAATCAAATCCCAATGCCAAAGAGGTACAAATCGCTTTAGCCAATGCACAACTAGATCAAATCTACTACTACGCACTATCACAAATCTCAAAAGCATTTAAAGACTATAGCAAAACACCTGATGAAGCACTAATTGATGCTATTACACAGATTCAAATATCAAACTACCAAGAACTAAAGACTATTAGTACTAATGCGACTAGCCAGATCGAGCAAGAATTAATCGCAACTGATTTAAAACGCCAAACATATAGTGAAATTCTAAACTATTTAAAAGAGAATTCTGAGCTTTTTGATAGTAGTTTTGTACTAACAAGCCTAAATCTTCAACATATAATCGATGAGATTAATAGAATTATAAATTTAAAATCAAGTCCTATAAATATTGGCAAAATCATTATAATATCACTGATTTTTATATTTTTTATTCTTTTGCCACGACTTGCTTCCTTGCTACTTTATAGAGTTTTTATAGCTCTTTTATCACGCTCAAAAGATATTTCAGTAGAGTTTAAAGAGCAGTTTGTAGCAGCTATTAAGCTTCCTGTAGCGATATTTTTTGTTATTTATGCTTTAAATTTATCCATAATTATCGCATACTATCCAGCTACAATTAATATTGAGATGTCAAAATATTTTGGAATTGCTTATAGCGTGGTTGTAGCGTGGTTTGTGATTGGCGTACTAAATGGATATGGAATTGTAATATTATCAAAAATCGCTGAGAAATCAGGTCGCAAAGAGATAGTAAATTTAATTATTAAAGTTTTATATTTTATCATTATTATTATAGCTATACTCGTAATTTTAAGCAAAATTGGCTTTGATATTAGCACTCTTATTGCATCGCTTGGTATTGGCGGGCTTGCAGTTGCATTTGCAACAAAAGATATAATTGCTAACTTTTTTGCCTCTATAGTATTACTTTTTGATAGCTCACTTAGTCAAGGAGATTGGATAGTTTGTGCTGGAATAGAAGGCACTGTAGTTGAGATTGGACTTAGAAAAACAACTATTAGAACCTTTGATAATGCGTTAGTTTTTGTGCCAAACTCAAAAATTATGAGTGAAAGTATTAAAAACTGGAACCGCAGAAAGGTTGGAAGACAGATTAAAATGCATGTTGGTCTAAGCTATACAACTTCACCAAAAAGCATTCGTAACTGCATTAAAGAGATTAAAGAGATGCTTAAAAACCACCCAGGAATCGCACAAACTGGAGTAGATACTGCACTAAATAACTCTAACGATGCTCGCATCAAATATCGTCAAAGTATGGTCTCGATGGATGATTTAAGCGGCTATAAGAATAATCTTTTTGTAGTATTGGATCAATTTAGCGATAGCTCAATTGATATTTTAATTTATTGCTTTAGCAAAAGTGTCGTATGGGGTGAGTTTTTAGCCGTTAAAGAAGATGTAATGCTAAAAATTATGGAAATTGTAGAGCGATATGATGATGCAAGCTTTGCCTTCCCAAGCCAAAGCATATATGTAGAATCAATACCAAAAATTCAAATTTATAAAGGAGAAAATGATGACAAACAGATTTGATGATGATCTAGATGAAGATCTACAAGATTATGAAGATGAAGAATTTTCTTATAAAAATTCTCGTAGTTACAACTATGATGAAAATGACTATTCATATGATGATGAGGACGAAGAAGATAGCTATGATATGGAGTAAATATAGTTAAATTTGTTAGTTTTAACTGCTACTTTTATCTCTTGTAATATTAGTAAAACTTATTTTCTTTAGTGGCAATTTGTTATCACTAAAGAAAATAATAAAACTATTTTATCAATTTTGAAATAGCCTTAAAGCTTGAGTGTTCAGCACTTTTGAGTAATTCAAATGCCACCATTTCAAGTGGTTTTACACTTATATTTTTTAAATTTGCATATGCAAGGGATTTATTTTTTGGATCTCTAGAACTAATACACTCATCAATTAGCGTAACATTATGGCCATTTTTTATTAAATCCAAAGCTGTTTGATATACACAAATATGTGCTTCAATGCCAATTATATAGATATTATTTACCATTGTTAATTGATCTTTTATAGCATTATAAGCGCTAAATTCCATCTTTTGAAATTTTTCATCTATAAAACCATCTAAACTATCTATAGTATTTCCAAGTCCTTTTGGATATTGCTCAGTTGCAATGATTTTTATCCCAAGCTCTTTAGCAATTTGTAAAAACTTTAACGAATTTGCTACTAACTCTTCTGCCCCGCTCATCACTGGAGTTAATCTCTCTTGAATATCTATAACCAAAACTAAACTCATAAAATTCTCCTACAAATCAATATCAATCCCAACTGGAGCGTGATCGCTACCCTCGATATCACTTAATATAAAAGCATCTTTTAATCTATCTTTTAATCCTGACGAGACAAAAAAATAATCAATCCTCCAGCCGACATTTTTAGCACGCGCATTAAACCTATAACTCCACCACGAATATGCACCCTCTATATCGCCATGAATATATCTAAAAGTATCGATAAAGCCAGCCTCGATCACCCTATCAATCCACGCTCTCTCAACTGGTAAAAATCCACTAGTTTTAGCATTTGCCTTTGGGTTTTTAAGATCTATTTCACGATGAGCAGTATTAACATCACCGCAAAATATCACCTCCAATCCACTAGCATTTAACTCCTTAATATAGTTTAAAAAGCTATCATAAAATGCCATCTTATGTTCTAATCTATCATCTCCTTGCTGGCCATTTGGAAAGTAGATATTAAATAGCACAATATTGTCAAATCTATGTTCTAACACCCTACCTTCACTATCATCAAAAAATTTACACTTTGAACTCTCGTAGCTAAATTTGCTCAAACTCATTACGCCTGAATATCCTGCCTTTTGAGCTGAATTTGAACTAATATTATCAAAACCTAAATTAAACATCTCCTTTGGAATCTGATCCTCTTTAGCCTTTATCTCTTGAAGGCCGATAAAATCAATATTTTTACTCTCTAACCACTCAAAACCATTCTTGCTAACTACAGCCCGCAAGCCATTTACATTCCACGAAAGTAGCCTCAAATTTATCCTTTTTTGTAGGCATTATAACTATTATTTAATAATATTTTAGAAATTTAAGAATAAAAGATTAGTTTTTAAAAAATATAAGAATTTAGCTAGGCTTAGCATATTAAAAACAAAAGATAATTAAAATTAAATATCTAAATTAAAAAGATGCGATATCAAAATTTTAAAGCCAATGACAATTAGTATCACGCCACCTAAAATAAGTGCTTTTTTCTCTAGAGCTTCACCTAGATACTTGCCGATATAAACTGCAACAATACAAATAGCAAAACATACTAGCCCTACAACTATTGAGCTAACTGCGATACTACCACCCTCAAAACTAAGCGCTACACCAACAGCCAATGCGTCTATACTAGTAGCGATCGCCCCAATTATTAAAAGCTTTAAACTCAAATCAATACTACACTCTAGATTCTCTTCTTCTTTAGAATCTTTTATCATCTTAGCGCCTAAAACAAATAATATAAAAAATGCTATATAATGATCAATAGCTTCGACATATTTAATAAATTCAAGCCCTAAAAAGTAACCAATAAGCAACATAAGGGCT
>JAFVMP010000241.1 GCA_017506845.1 Campylobacter sp. | reverse complement strand
TTTGCCTGCGGAAGGATCTCTCCAACGGCAGAAAAGCTCATTTCGGTCACGAAGCAGAGCTTTTTCGAGGGCTTGAAAATGGCACGACAGGGAAATCGGGTTTCCGATATCTCCCACGCAGTTCAGAACTATGTGGAGGAAAACGGCTTCAGTGTAGTTCGCACCATTACATCTAGCCTATCATCAAAGCTAAGCCCAAATCCAATAAAAAATATCATTAAAATCAAAATAAATGTCCCAATACTACCAATCACACTCCCAAGCGCCTCATAGCTAAATCCACCAACTACACCACCAGCTATAGGATTAAACATCGCACAAAGCAATAAAAAAGCATAAAATAACATCAGCGATCCAATGATATTTCCAGCTATTTTTAGGCTAAATTTCGTATAAGATTTATATAAATTATAAACAGGATATAACAAAATAAATGGGTAAAAATATGACGCATAGCCAAATAGTCTTGCATTATACCAGCCTAAAGCGCCACCATAACTCCCCACAAATGAAGCATGCGGAACGATAGTTGCCACACCAAGATATACAAGCACACAGATAGCTACAACCAGCAAAATCTCTCGCAAAATCGTAAATTCCTTAATAAAAATCTGCAGATTATAGCAAAATTATGGTTATATGTAGTTTAAGTAGTATTATATATAATTTTTTACTTCGCAGACTAGCCAAGCTAGTCTTTGCGACAGGGAGCTACGCTCCCTTGACCCACCTGAAGTCCCTACTTCGTAGGGTGACCCTTATTAAAATCCGTGGCGTAAGCCACCCCTTAGAAGGCTTTTTCAAGGGGTTGGGGGTTGTTAAGGGGGAAAGGGGTAGCGACTGCCAAAAAAGCGTTCCCCTTCCTCATTAAAAAAGAAAAATTTAAATTTTCTAAAAATTTTTATTATAAATTTAGAATGTAAAAAAGTAAAGAAGGGAAAAGTAGCTTCGCTTTTATGTTTCGTATCGCAGCCAAACAATAAAACCATAGCTTAGCTATCAATCTATTAAATCTGAGCGTAGCTCAGCAACTTGAAAGGCTTTTTAAATATTTTCGCAAAAGTAAAATAACCTAAATGGTTATTTTACGGCGAAAATTTGGAGTATTAAACCTTTTTTTGATTTTATTCTAAGCCTAATCTAGTCTTGAAAAATAAAAACAATCTATATTAATTTTCTTTTTAAGTGGGAAGTGGGACACTTTTTGGCAAATGAGTAGCGTGATAGTTAAATGATGGATAGCCATCATTTGATGGCACTACGAAAAATAAGAGCGAAGCTACCTTACACTTCCCCTTTAACAACCCACTTAAATAATCTAATAAAAAGTATTATCTATAATAAAGCTTTCCATCTCCACTATTTACAAAAGTTTTTAAATCTTCTTTTGTTCTTATTTTTAGCTCTGTGCCGTGTAGCTTACAAATATTATCAAGCGATGTAAAAATGGCAGAAAATTCCCCACCAAACTTAGCATTAGCATAATCGCTAAATGCTGAATCTAGTGCCATCATTCGCTTAATATGAGCTTGTTCTACTGCTAGTTCTAAGCTTTCTCTTTCAGCAATCAAAGCTGGTAAATTAGAAGTCACAAGCTCTGCTATTTCATCTGCTCTTTGCTTTGCCATATCCCTTTCAGCGATTGCTGCAAATATGCTATCAAGTGCCATATCAATAGCCTTGCTACTAAGCACTATAGCAAAAGCAGATATCACGATAGTTAATGCTCCAGCTACAATGTTGGCAAAACCAGGCATTATAGGCTTTAGGTAGATTTCTAGTTGCTTTGAGATAAAGGCAGATGCGCTAACCCATAAAGCAGAAATGAGCCCTTTTAAAATTACAGATAGTAGCTCTTTAAAACTTTTTGTTTTGCCTATGATATAATCATAAATAGCGTTATATATTTGTTTAGCAGAGCTTCTTAGCTTTGACCAAATAACACGCAATTCAGCACTAATATCTTTTACTATCATATCTATAAAAGCATAAGAGCCACCTTTGCTAAAAGCATGGGCTAAATTTTTAAAATTTTTTACTATTTCATCCCATAGTCTTTTTGCCCTTACTTCAAGCGACGTGGTTTTATCTCCATAGAACATATCTTTTATCTCCCACACAGCCCCACTAGCTATGATACTAAGCGCAATCACAGCAGCCTCACTAAGTCCGGTCATAGCCACATGTGCTGCTCCCATTTTTATAGTATTCCATTTAGATATTTCTTCAGCATTTTTGGCATCATCTATTGTATGATTACTAGGCTGCAATTTATCTAGTAATTTTTTGGCATTTTCTCTTTTTACTGGATCTTTTTCATTTTTTATTATATTTTCTAAAAGATCTTTTGCTTTTGGATATTCATCTTTTGTAATTATTATTGCCAATCCATCTTCATTTAAATATTTATTATCTTTACCAAATAGTTTTGTCAAATCGCTATTATTTCTTATTTCCACTGCTTTTAACTGACCATTTATCGTTATTTCGCCATTTTCAAATACTTTTATATCAGTTATAGTATCGTTTGCGTTGGCTTGTATGCCATATTGTTGCAATATAGCTTCTTGCTCTTGTTTTGTGTATGTTTCATTTATGAAATCAAGCTTAATCTTAGCATTCTTGGATTCTGATAATGCTTGTTGTGCTTCTTTTATCTTGTTATCATCAGCTCCAGATTTTATAAGCTCCTGTAGCTTTTGCTCTCTACTAGACAAATCATCGATAGCTGTTTGGAGTTTTCCGCTTTGTGCTTGAGTGATCCAAGCTAATTTATCTGTGCGAAATGCCGCATTGCCTTTATTGTTTTCATCAAGATACATACCATATGGACCACCATCGCTCTTTAAAGCAAATTCGATATTTTTATCGCCTGCTTCCAATGCTTCATGTTGAAACCCATATCTTTTATCATTATTGGCATGAATTTTATTAATAGCTCCGATTTCTCTTTGCGCATCCACAGCAGCTCCATATCCAGCATAAGTATTTAGGCTAAAAATATTAAGTCCAAATCTAGCTAGAGTTTGATTGCCGATTTCTTCTATTATTTCATCACTAAGAGTTTTTGCCCTAGTCGCTTGTGTCATAATTTTCCTTTTTAAATAGATCCCCATCTTAGATAATTAAAGATGGGGATTTTAAATTTTTAATTAATTATTTTATTCGTATTTAGCCTTTATCTCTTTTAAAATTTCAGCATGTTTTTCTTGCAAAGATATAAGCTCTTGGGTTAATTTATCATCATCTCTTAGTATAGGCTCATTGATGATAGCTATTACGCTCTCAGCTGTATTTACTAGCACATGAAGTTTATCTTGCTCATCATTACTCCAATTTGCTAGATTGTTGCCTTTATCATCTGCTATTTTTTCAACTAAATCAAGTTGATCACTAAGCTCTAAATCCATTTTGATAAGACTTCTGTACTTCTCATAACCTTTATAATAGAGCTTTTTCAATAATGGATGTTGCGCATTTAAAGCTTCAGCTGCTTGCTTGCAGTAAATTTGAAATCCTCTTGCATTTTCTTTTGCTGTTTCTGCCTTATAAGCAAAAATTGTAGCAGCGACAGCAATAACAGGAGCAGCAACAATTCCACCGAGCACATAAGTTCCACCAGCTATTCCAAGACCACCAGCACTTAAAGCGCCACCGCCAAACCACGCAAGAGTAGCATTAGTAGCAGCCACACCAGAAAGCGAACTAATAGCGGTTCCAGTACTAGCAGCACCCAACAATCCAGCACTACCAAAAGCACCAAATCCAGCCAAAGCACCAGCTCCACCAGCAGCAATAACACCGCCTATCATAGAACTTAACTCAAAAACATTATCACTAATTTTAGAAAGCTCAATGTTTTTACCATTTATTTCGACAGTATAATCATCATTAGCAAGTTCTAGTCTAGTAATTAACGACGCAAAACGCTCCAATGCCCCATTAAGGATTCTTTGTTTTTCTTCGCCAAATTGCTTAAACATTAAATCTGTTTTATCTTGAATAAGTTTAAAGGCATCAACAGCTTCAGAGTATATTTGTTGCCCCTCATTTCTTTTTTCGCTTGCTTCATTGCTATCTTTATAAGCATCGTAACCTTTTTTGACTCCATATCCTAATGCTGAAGCTACTAATCCGCCAGCTATAATAGGTATTAACGGTAATGGCATCTTATCTCCTTAAAATTTAAAATTCTTCTTTTATTCTGAAATTCTCATCAATGTTTTCAAGTATTTGTAATTCATTACAAGCCTTAGCATTAATGGAATAAAACTTCTCTTTACTCCAAATGGCACTAAAAAAACCATACATTTCATCAATACGACAAACTAGTGGTCTATTATCATAGATTTTACACTTATTGCTCTTAGGATCTAGCTCTTTACATACCCCATTGCCAAGATCAAAGCTCCTAAGCTCTGGAATATTTGAAATATGCCTACAACAAGCCCCACAAACGCTACAAGGAAAATTCATATTTTAAAAAATAACACCTCTATTCGTTTTATATATTTTACCCCCCCACCTAAATATCTAATAAATTTTTAAAAAAATAGCAAATTTAAAGCTCTTAAATTTAAAAAGAATATAAACAAACAATTACTATCAAATGCTAGATAGTATAATTTACAAGCTTGGATTGATTTAAATTTGTTTTATTAAATCTGAGCGAAAGCTCAGCACCTAGAAAGGCTTTTACAAAATTTTCGCAAAAGTAAAATAACCTAAATAGTTGTTTTACGGCGAAAATTTGGAGTGTAAATTAAGTGGGAAGGGCAAGGTAGCTTCGCTCTTATGTTTCGTAGCACCGTCAAACGATAGTTAGTATCGTTTGACTATTGCACTACTCATCTGCCAAAAAAGCGTCCCCCTTCCCACTTAAAAATAAATTTTAACTTCGCAAGATAGAGCTAAGTCCAGCTTTGCGATAAACTTTAGAAAAGTTTAATTAAAATGAAGTCCCTACAATAAGCAATCTTACATATAATTAAGTAGGCTAATTTTACTAATCATTGATGAAGTTTGTAGCATTGCTTCAAACTGTGTTAGATACTGCTTATAAATTAGCATACTCTCACCCAAATCAGCGCCAATAACATCATTTTTAATACTCTCCACATTAACATATAACATACTAGCTCGTGAGTTAGAACTCTCTAATACATTAGTATATGAACCAATCTGCGTATGGAGTTTATTTACATGGTCTTGGATATGGTCAATTCTCTTTAGAGCGCCTTGGATTCCAGTAGTACGAGCATTAGTACCATCTGGATTGCCTCTATAGCTACCATCTCTTACAGCTGCTATCATAGCATCTAAATCTTTAAATATATCCACACTTGGCTCATCTATGCTAATCATATTATTAGCAGTAAAGTTAAATAGCGAGCCTTCTACGCTAGAGTTAGCATCTTTTCCAAACTCAGGCTTACCATTGCTAAACTCTTCAAAAATTGTAACTTCGATATTTGTAGCAGTTGAGCTTTTATCAGTGACTTGCATTTGACCACGATAATTTAATTCTACATTTACACTCGCACTAGCTGCATCAACTGCTTTATTATAGGCTTCAAATCTGCCTGTGGCGTAGTCTGTATTATTTATCACTGCATCTTTTATTTTTTGCATTATATTTGCATTGGCTTGAGTTGCAGTACCAAAAGCTTCATCAACTGCATTGTCAATTATTGTTTGAATTGCTTGGTCGTTAATATTATTTTTTAATCTTGTTTTAACTGTATTACTATCTATTCCTTGTGGTGGATTTTGATTAACATCATTAAACAACCCATTCATATTAGTATTAAATGTATTTGATATATCATCTACAGGCATATTTCCAGCTGCTACCATGGCTACTATATCATTTATCTGCTTGTAGCTGATATCATTGGCGCTAGTTACTACACCATCGGTTTTTTGAGTAGCTTCATTATATTTACCTAGCATAATATTGCCTTGATATACCGGATTAGCTGGTGGATTTACTGGATTACCATTTTGATCAACTTGAGTAATGCTTAGCGATGTAGCCTTAGGGTCGCTAGCAGAAATTGGGTCAGTAAATTGAATTTTTACCTCGTAATAATTGCCATTTTTAGATTTAATATGCATTGTCATATTGCTATCTTTGTTATCTTGCAATCCAGCTCCGGCTACATCTTTTAGCTTAGTAGCATCAGTAGCAAATGTATTTTTACCCTTGACTACTTGAGAGACTGAACC